>CALVZC010000074.1 GCA_944372425.1 uncultured Bacilli bacterium | reverse complement strand
TACCGTTCGTCATATTATTTTTTTATACTGTAAAGTTCTTGTGTTTACATAAATTATATGGTATAATTTAACAAGTAATTGACTATAATTATCAGCATCATTTTATATGAAATGAGGTATTGTAATGAAAAAAGAAAAAACAATATGTTGGCTTTTAAAGATAGACAAAACACAAGATATAAAATTTTGTAAGAAATATAAAAACACTAATGAATTAAGTATAGTGGAAAACAAAACTATAATAGATAAACTAATCAATGAAGGTGTTAACAAAATATGTTGGATAGCTGATGAAGCTTTGTATTATTCTTCTTTTCTTGAATTATTACAATATGCCAAACAAAAAAATATAAAATGCGAGTTATTTTTAAACAATTTATTTAACAGCGATATGAGGCTACTAAATAAAGTTATTGGTTATATTGACGTACTAACGGTAAATTTAGACTTAATAACTTATGAAAAAAGTTTAGAATTTTATAAATATTTAACTGATTTTTTCTATTATTATCAAAATAAAGTACAAATAAATGTATTTTCAATGGTTACTCATAGAATGGTAGAATATAGTGATAGTAATATTATGGAATTATCACAATTTAAAATAGATACTTGGATAATTTTAGGATTTATGCCAATATTATTAGATGAAACAATAAATGTAAATGAATATTATATTTCAAAGATAGATTATAAAGAATTCTATTACTCGGTTGATTTTTTTCGTCTTAAAAATATAGAACACTTTTTATCACTGACTGAATACTCAATATCCAGGTATTTTAATATAATATTATCAAATGCAGATATAGCTGTAATGAATGAAAAAGATAGTATTATTATTGGAAATATTTTAAAAGATAACAAGGAAAAAATAGATAAAAATTACAAAAATAAAAAGAGATTCATTATTCCCACTAAAAAAGAACAAAAAGTAAATGTTTTGATAGCAAGTTCTAACAATAAATTAAATAATGTTATAAAAACGCAAATAGAAACATTGAAGTATGTTAATATTGTCGGAATTACTAAGAACGGAATGGATACTTATAAAACCATATTAGATAAAAAACCAGAAATGGTATTTTTACAATACAATTTTAAAGATTTCAAAGGGTATGATATGATTTTAGATTTAGCTAAAAAAATGAAATTAAAGCTACCTGTTTTTAATATTATTGCTAATTATATTACAGATGGCGAACTAATGGGAATGCTTATCGCAACTAATTCCAGAATAAATACATGGATTAGGCTAGGAGATTATGAAGAAAGGTATGTAGATATACTCAAAGATTATAAAAAATATAGAGATACAGATTAAACATTGAATATTAAACTCTTTTATGTTACAGTATAATATAGTTATGCAAAATGAAAGAGGGTTTGTACAAATGACATTAGAAGATTTAAGCAATATTATTGAACATAAAATAAATCAAAATAAAGATTTTATAAAATTCACATTTTACGAACTAAGAGTTAAGCATAATCTTTCTGAAGATGATAGTAATATTGCAATAAAGTTAATAAAACAAAAGTTAAGCAACTATGGGTACAATGTTTATCTTACAGGAGAAAAATATACTTATAATTCTACAGAAAGTGTAGTACCTACAAACATATTGCTAATTGCCATAAAAAGCCCCACTATAAAGTAGGGCTTTTTATATTTACTATTTCCTATAATAAAATTTAATCGACACTTAAAGGATATAAAAAAATAAGGTTTTTGTCAATATAATTATAAATTATTTGCTAAATCTAATAATGTATTTGTATCATCATTTCCTAAATATACTCTCGTTGTGTTTAAACTACTATGTCCTGCTTGGTTTGCCACTTGTTCTATACTATATCCTGCATTGTGCAAGGCATTGGTACAGAAAAAAGCTCTTAATTTATGAGGATGCAATTTTACAGATTTGCATAAATCTTTATATTTATCTATTAGTCTATTACAAAAATTACGATTAAGTGGTTTCTTATTATTCATAGTCTTTTGCCCTATAAATAGATATGGGTTATCTGTATTCATTTTTTCCCTTATTTCTAAGTATTTTTTTATTGCATCGTACATAATGTCATTTATAATAACTTGTCTAAATTTATTTCCTTTTCCAATTACATTTATAAATCTTTCCTCTAGCTTTATATCTACTAATCTTATTGTTATCATTTCACTTTCTCTTAGACCACCATATATTAAAATAGCAAGAAAACAGTAATCTCTTTCTGGATTTTTCTCGTCTTTATTTGCTAAATGTTGTATTTTGTTTATTTCTTGCACAGTAGGGACTTTTTTACTTATAAAAGATTTCTGTATTTTTATATAATCTTTATCTACAATTACAATGTCCTCTTGTATTCCATTATCTTTTAGAAATAAATTGTATTTTTTTAGTGCTGCTATTTTTCTATTTATTGTACTAGCAGTTACACCATTTCTTTTTAGATAATTTACATACATAACTATATCAGAGTGAATAAGTTTTTCCATTTTATCACCGTAAGAATCCTCATAATATTTCATATATAACTTTATATCACTTGCATAACTCATATATGTATTTTCTGAAACATTATCTTTTTTCATAAATTCAATAA
>CALVZC010000073.1 GCA_944372425.1 uncultured Bacilli bacterium | reverse complement strand
AAAAAAACTAGTGAAATGAATGAAGAAACATTTAAAAACCGAATAATTGTTCCTTTCCTCGATTCAATTGGATATCACGCTGAACAATTATCATTTGAAGATAATTTTACACTAAAACTTGGAAAAAATACCATAAAAAAGAAAGATTACATTTCTGGTAGACTTGATATTCTTGTTTTGCTAGACAATGAGCCTTTCATAATATGGGAATTAAAAAGAGAAAAACATGAAATAACGTCAGAAGAAATCAATCAAGCTATTTCTTATTCTAGACTAACAGAACAAATAACTCCATTTACAATTGTATCTAACGGTGATGAAACACATATATATAATACTATTACTAAAAAAGAAATTAAAAAAGACGAACTTAATACCGATTTAGTTAATTGTAGTTTTAATGAAGCAATAAAATTAAAAAAAGAAGCATTGGCAGATATAATATGTTATTCAAATGATAATTTAACAAAATTTATTAACAGAATAAATAATAGAGAGTTAGACAGATTAAGGGATAACAAATATATTAAAGAATTATACGTTGAGCGAAAAAATATACATGATAAATTTAATGAATTTTTAAATAATGATAAAAAAATATTTTTTATTAATGGAAATTCTGGAATTGGGAAAACAAATATTATATGCAATTTAGTTGAATCAAATATGAATAATAATACAATACTTTTTTATAATTCATGTTTTATAGAAAAATCAATTTTAAATAGCCTATTAGAAGATTTTAATTTTGCATTTGATGAACAACTCTATTACAGACAATTGTTTAACAGAATAAATTTATTATCAAAAAAAAATAATAAATATTTTATTATATGTATAGATGCAATAGATGAGTTAGCAATTCAAAATCCAACAGTGTCTATCGATAAATTTCTTGATCTAGTAAATGAATTTTCTAATATTAAGGTATGCTTGTCCTGTAAAAAAAGTTACATTAATGACTACTTAGAAGTAAACGGTGTTTCATCGGCACTTAAAAACATATCTAAGGAAAATGTAAACATAACAGAATTTTCTAGTGAAGAAAAAGATAAAATAATTGATAATTATAAAAAATATTTTAATGTTGAAATAAACGATAGTCAGTGTACAAAACTAAAAGAAATGACATCAGATGGTTTTTTATTCAGAATTATATTTGAAACATTTAAAAATAGCAAAATTGACACTAATATAGACAATATATCTGTAATTCAAAAATATATTGAAAGAATTGCTTCAAACTATAATTTAAATAAATATGATTTAATAAAAACTTTAGAAATAATTGGATTAATATTTATACGTTCTAAAGATAACTTTTTTGAACCGATTATTGAAGAACAAGTTGTTGATAATGAACTTAGAATAAATAATTCAAATATATCTATTGATACTTTAATAAAATGTAATGTTTTGCAATTATATAAAAATAATGACATCAATTATATTGATTTTGATTTCAAGGCATTATCATATTATGTTATTACAATATTATCTGCTAAACTTAATATATTAAAAAAAGAACAATTAGTTTCGAAACTATTTGAATTAAATGAAAATAGAAGATGTAAAGAGGCACTATCATGGTTTAGTAAAAATAGTAATGAAAATTACTATATTGAAATTAACCAATTTAAAAAAGAATATGGTAAAAAACTAATGGCAAATTATAGAAAAATAGTAAATGAAAACTTTCCAAACATTAAGGATAAATTTGAAATTAATGAGGATATTAACAATGTTGGAATTGCAATCGATCATAATAATGACTTTGCAGTTTATACTTATGGATTTTATAAAAAAGAAAATAATGATTTAGACGTAAAAATAATAAATTTCAATGACAAACAAACACTAATAAAATTAAATATTAATACCATACATACTTCTATGGTTGCAATTAATATAAATAATATAATAAAAGATAGATTAAAATCAATTATAAAATATAGAGAACTCAATGAAAATAATTGCAGAAATTTAAATATAGAAAGAATAATTATAAACTTATTTGTATATGGAAAAGCCTTGAAGCTAAATTACAAATATGAAAGAAAAAATTTCATTCCAAATTTAAATGAGTTTTTCCCATTAAATTTGGTTGAAATGAGAAAAAAAATACTAATATTTAATATAAATTTATTAAAACAAATAGGTATAATTCCAAAAGACGAAAACGAAGAAGAACTATATCAGAAACAAATTATTGGAGAAATTAGTATTCCACAATGCAATTATATATATAGCGGAAGATCTCAATTACCAATATATAATATTGCAAATTTAATTACAAATTATATGTTACATTATTCTGAAAATATAATTTCATCACCATATTTATTGTTACCATCAAAGATAGAAGAAAATAGAAAATCAAGTTGGGTAAATGACATAATGATAGAAAGTTTTTCAAAAGATGAATTACATAATTATTTGTATGATATTTTTGATAAGTGTATTGATGAGTATTTATCGCTTGTAGAAGAAAATTTCCCAACTTTAAAAGATAATCTGAAATATTATAACTTATTTAAAAATGGAGTGAACGTAAAAATGTACTTGTATAAAACAAGTAGTACTTTTCTAGGAAATTATTCAACAAAATTATGGTATTGTTATAGTGAAAGTGGAAAAAAAGTAATAGAAATTACATTTTGTGATGAAAAAGATGTTCCTAAAGAAATAAATGAAAAATGGATTACAAATATAAGCGGAGGAACTGATATTTACTTTTTTAATAATTATCATTCAAATGAAAATAATAAATATTTAGTTTTATCCAATTTTATATATAATTTAATTGA
>CALVZC010000072.1 GCA_944372425.1 uncultured Bacilli bacterium | reverse complement strand
GGTAAAATAAGATTTATAAAAAATATAATTAATGATGAACCAAAAGTAATTTTACAAACTGGAGATATAATAAAACTGGAAAATAATGAATTTCAAAAATTAGAATTTAAAAATTTATCAATAAAGCAAAAAACAGATATATTAAAAATAAAAGAAAAACCATCTAAGAATCAAAAAAATAGTATAAAACAAAAAATTAATAAAAATAAAGAAATAAAAAGGTAATTATCTTATTATTTTTTTGTGAATTTTATAAAAATTTTTTATTATATTTTTGTTCATTAAATCAATTTAAATATTTTTTAAATTTTATTATAATATTATATATCATAACAAAGGAGTGATTAATATGAAAAAATTTATTTATTCAACAATTTCTGCAATGATATTATTAAATGGAGTAACTTATGTTAATGCCCAAGATAAAAAAGATATTATTATTCCTAATATTAAAAATAATAATGAAATTTATGAAAATCATAAAGATACTAGATACTCTAATTCAGTAATCAAAGAAAATTTAAGTGGAGCAAATGGTTCTGCTGTTTATTCTTTTTCAGTATCAGAAAGTCAACCTTTTTATAGAATATACATTAAAAACGATGGTTCATCAAGTATTAGTGTAACAGTTGGTGGTAATAGTTTTTCTGTTAAACCAGGATATTCTTATGAAAATATATTTGGAGCTAATTCTTATGGTAGAAGAAATATAGATATAACTTCAAAAGACGGTTCTAGCTTATCTGGAAAAATTTCAGTAAGAATCGCAAGTTCAAAGGAAGAGTTAAAGGAAAATTCTAATGAATATTAATTAAAAAATATTTGCAAAAAGAACGGATTATATAATATTCTGTTATTTTTGTATTAATAACTTATTTTAAAACAACCTTAAAGCTAAAAACTCATAAGGTTGTTTTTTTGTTGTATTAATAAACTATTGTTGTATTACTTATAACAAGGGATGTCACAATAATAATAAAAAGTAAAACTTTAATTATTTTATTCATAGCATCACCCCCTTTAAGTAAGGGAATAACCTTAAATTAATAATCACTCTCTAAAATAATTTTATCATAAATTTTAAAAATTTAAAATATTTTTATTCTTTATATAAATTTTAATTTTTAGGATTAACAAAAATTTTAAATAAGAGTATAACCTTTAGGTTACAACTTTTCTAAATTCCTTTAACAAATGATTTATAAATTTTTTTTGTTTCTTATAAGCCTCCACGGCGTTTGAGTGTCAAGTTATTCAAAATTTATTTTGCTATAACTTGTATATAGCAATTTAAAATTAACATAAATTTGCAATGATAGTCTAATATTTTAAAATAAAAAATACAGAGTGTCGCACACTCTGTTATTAGGCACTTAAAAAGATATGTCGTATTTTTTATTGCTCAAGTTGGTTAATTTACCATCTAAAATTTTTGTTTATCCCCGATTTTTCTAAATACTCAAGTCTTGCTTTTTCTTTCTCTTCTTCAGTTGTTGCAGTTTTATATTTTGTATATAAATCTCGTTTAATCATAGCATCAAGTTTATTATGTAGTTCTTTATTTAATTCTTGTACTTTTTCTAGTTCTATATCATTACCATCTAGAATGTCTTCTGTTAGCAATAATAAGCCTATAAATGTTTTATGGTATATTTGTACCTGTTTTTCTTTTTCGTTCATTACAGAGCCTCCTAGCTTGTTTATTTTTGATTTTTATTTTCTTCTTGTTGTAATGTTTTTAATATTCTTTCTGCTTCTTGATTTAATTTTAATATTGTTGATTGTATATTATTTAGTTTTCTTTGTAATGTTAATTCTTTTTCATTTTCTTGATTATCTAAATTGTTATATTGAGTTAATAAATTTAATCTAGTATTTTTATTTCCTTTGAAGATTATTTCTGGGTTTATTTGATATGCTCCTTGATTAATTCTTTTTAAAAAATTTGCTTCTAGTAGTATATTCATTGTTTTTGTTATTGTATCTAAACTTATTCCTGTTTTATTTGCTATTTGTCTATAAGTCATTATTAATTGATTTTCTCTATTTAAGTTATCTACTATCCAAAAAGCAAGTTTAGTTTTTTGATTTCCAACAAGGTCTAAAGTTGTTATAAGATTTTTTATCCATACTTTTGTGAAATTAAAATCTCTTTCTTCTACACTAGTAACTTGAAAATCTTCTATTTCACCTGTATTAAAATTTATGTATTGTTGATTTCCTATTACTTTAACTTTTTTAATTGTATTAGTTTTTTTATCCATTAAATCATTCCTTTACTTAAAATTAAATCAGTTTACTTGTTCTAATTATATCAGTATATTTGTTCTGTGTCAATTACTAAATTTTATGATGAGCAGTTTTATTGTTCTAATTAAATCGGTACAAAAAAACTGAAAAATCAGTACAAAAAAACTGAAAAATCAGTACAAACAAATATGCTTGTAATAGGCAGAAAAATCAATAAAATTAACAATATAGGGTAAATTTTACTCTTATCTATATAGATTTATAGGCATATTAATAACTTACTAGACAGGGTGTGCCACACCCTGTTATAGTTACTTGGAATAATTAATTTATAATCTTAATATATTTGTTTAATATTGGAATACTTGTCTAACCAATAATTTAGAGTTATAAATCAATATATTTGCTTAACAATCCAAGCATTTGCTTAGCCGATAACAAAAAAAATACAATATTATAAAAAAAGAAAATGAAAAATTAAAAGATGAAATAAAAACATTAAATCAAAAATTAAAAATAAAAGAACTAAAAGTTGAAGACATTATAAGATTAGAAAGTAAGGAATATGAAGGTAAAATAAGATTTATAAAAAATATAATTAATGATGAACCAAAAGTAATTTTACAAACTGGAGATATAATAAAACT
>CALVZC010000071.1 GCA_944372425.1 uncultured Bacilli bacterium | reverse complement strand
GCAACAATTAAGAACGATACTATAAATCTCCATATATCAATATTTATTTTTTTACTCATTATTTCTCTCCTTTGATAGTTAAAATAAATCCATCTACATTGTTTCCAGAAATATTATAATTTTCCTCCATTTCTAAACTAATACTTTCGTCTTTATAAGGAATGAAAAATATCTTATATTCTTCATAAATTAAAGGCTTATTTGGATATATAAAATCTTTCAAAAAATCTATATATTCTTCTAAACAAATATCTTTTTCCGTTATTATTTTTGAATGAGGATAACCAACATATCGAAAATGCCATTCTTCTTTTGATATTTTCGTAATTGCTTTCTTTTCGTCTTTATATCTCTCAATAAAGCCATATTTTGGAGCAATATTTCTAAAACTTTGACATATACCATAATAAGGAAACTTAGGACAAATAAAATCAATATTTCCCTCATTTAATGCTAAATCTATTGCCAAACCTGTTTGATGTTCACTAGCATTAGGTAGTGCAACATATTTTTGCGTATATTCTCTGCCATTCTCTTTTAAAGATGTATTATATATATCTTTTTGTTCTTCAAGTGTTCTATACCCACTTACAGGGACTATTTTATTTTCAGCATTTATATTATTCAGTATTAAGTGTAAAGAATAATTTGCAATATTATTTAATTTGATATTGTTGTATTCTTCATCAAAGGATACTAGATTATTTATTGTACTTTTCAATGTATAATCTGGGTTAATAAGGACTAATTCTCCTTTTCCAATATCTTCTTTTTTTAAAGTTATATTTTTCATTTTTCCCACCCCAATTCAATTAAACGATCAATAACTTCTTCAAAAGGAATACCAATTTCTTTTAACATACTAGGGTATCTTGAATGTGATGTGCAGCCCGGAATAGTATTTACTTCATTGAAAACGATTTTTTTATCTTTTGTGTAAAACATATCAACTCTTGCAAAACCACTACAACCTAATATTTTGTAAATAGCAAGAGCAGTATCTTTAATTTTTTCTCTTTCTTCTTTACTAATTCTTGCAGGTAAATGTATTTTACTTGTTTTCAAATTGTATTTTTCAAAATAATCAAAGAAGCCATCTTCTAACTCTATTTCATCCACTTCACCAATTATTAACTTATCTGTTCCTAATACAGCACAACCAACTTCAAATCCATCTACATTTTCTTCTATAATCACTTTATTGTCATACTTAAATGCTTCTTTTAACGCTTCTTTTAATTCGCTTATTGTTTTTATCTTTGTAATACCAAAAGATGATCCTGCTTTCAAAGGTTTTACAAACAATGGAAAGTGTAAATTATGAATTTTATTTTCTATCATCTCGTAACTATCTTTTTCATTAAATAAATAAGATATAGGTGATAAATAACCATTTGAAGAAACAATTTCGTGGGCTAAATACTTGTCCATACATATCGCAGATGAAGTCATATCACACCCAACATATTTTATTCCTGCAAGTTCCAATAGTCCTTGTAATCTTCCATCTTCTCCGTTTTGACCGTGCAATACTGGAAAAGCAACATCAATTTTAATAATTTCATTTGTTTCTAAAACTATAATTCCGTGATCACTTCTATTTGTTGAAATGGTAATTCGTTTTGTATCCTTTTCATTTAACCATTCATCTTTTTCAATATTATCCACATCACCATTATATAAATAAAAATCACCATTTCTTGTAATTCCAATCATCAACAAATTGTACTTATCTTTTTTGATATTTTTAATTACGGAAGTTGCAGATACAAGTGATACATCATATTCACTTGAACACCCTCCAAATAAAATTGCTACTGTTTTTTTCATAAAAATCACATCTCCTCTACTTTAACATCACTTGGCAATTCATATTCAATAAGAACTTTCTCGTCATATAATTTCTCTTTTCTGATTTCTTTTCTTGTTTTCTTGTCTATTTCAACTCTTATAACTTCAACGCATTCATAAATATTTCCATTTTCTTTGACATACTTTAAATTTCCATTTACTATTTTATAATCAACATTTGATTCACTATTTGATAATATTTTTCCATACATATAATCTTCATCAAATGAAATGTCTATTTGATATATATTGTTAGTTTCATTTTTTACTTTTAAATCTAGCCAACCACTACTAATTGTTGCGTCAATTCCTTCTAAAGAAGATTTATCTGGATTAGGAAAAGATTTTACTTTATGTCCGTGCCTTTCAGTAACAGTAAGTGGGCTCATTAAAAATAGATAATGTAACAAATTACTTAAATGACAAAGCCCTCCACCTTTTTTTGCTACTATTTTTCCATCTACCAATATCAAACCATCTTTATATTTTCCGTACTTTTTACTGTTTCTAACTAAATAACAAAAGGAAAATGTTTCATTAGGATATATTAAAATATGATTCATAGTTTTACTTGCTATTTTTAAGTTTTCGACTTTGTTTTTTTGATAAATAATATCGTGTCCACTATTTTCGTTTATCATCAATGTTTTAGTCTTACAAACTTCATATTTTAATTTTTCTCCAAAATTTTTAGAATACTTATTTCCGTCAAACTTCATTCCAATTTGATAAAATAAGTTTCTTTGCCATATTCGTAATGGTAATAGAAATGGAAATAATTGTGTTAACCTTTTTCTTGCCATTTGCAGCACCTCCAATCAACAAAAAAACAATCATTCAAATCAATACAATTAAATTATACTGATTTATAAATGATTGTTCTTTAATTTTATCTTAAATAAATCTTAAATTCTTCTTAAATTATTTTAATGGTAACGTAACTCGAAAAGTTGTTTCTTTCTCATTACTTTCGGCAATTATTGTTCCATTATGTAATTCAACTATATCTTTTGCAATGGCAAGACCTAACCCACTTCCACCTGTTTTTGATGTTCTTGCAGAGTCTAATCTATAAAACTTTTCAAATATTTTGCTTAATTTTTCTTTTGATATTTGTTTTCCTTTGTTTATTACTTCAACAATTACATTATTATTATCTTTTTTCAAATTGATTACAATTTCACTTTCTTCTTTACTATAACTAATAGCATTTTTTATAAGATTATTAAATACTCTACTTAATTTATCTGGATCACCATTTATACTGATTG
>CALVZC010000070.1 GCA_944372425.1 uncultured Bacilli bacterium | reverse complement strand
AAGCTACTGCAGGTAGATTAGACTTATTTAATTGTACAAAATTAGGGTTCTTATTTTTAATCTTTTCTTGTTTTTCTCTTTCTTTTCTATCAAGTTCTAATAATCTTAATATAGTTTCCTCACTAAATTCACTTAAAATCCTTGAAAATTCAGACATTTTATCACTCCTTTATTTTTTAATTTGATATATATAGTTCAAAATATTGATATTTCATATCACCATTTTTGATATTTTATATCACTATTTTAATACACTTTATCATTTTAACGATATAAAGTCAAGACCTAGTATCAAAATATTGATATATAGAGTTCAAAATATTGAACCTACTAAAATCTTAATTCTACTAGAAAAAATCAACAAAACTAACATTTTTATTTTTTATCACTCTAATATCTATATATATAAGGGGGGTTCAAATTATTAATATTATGAAATAAACTTCATACCCCCCTTATATATATTAAACGCCCTTAAGAGTTACTCTTAAGGGCTGAAGTTACTTGAAGTAAATATAACTCAAATTTGATTAATTACCCATCCAATTAGCTAAAATGAGTATCAAGTACCGAGTAGTATTTTTTACGAGTAAAAAATCTCCACTCTTGCAATGCATACTTGACACCCCTTTTATTTCGCCTTTATAAGCTCGTTGAAGCCAACGGGAAGCTAATTAAGTATAATTACCTTCCCATTGCCTAAAACGGCATTATAAGGCAAAATAACGCTAATTTAGACTATACTTAATTTTTAGGTTTATTCTGCGGCTTTCCCCCGCACCCCCGAAGCTCCAAAAAGCTAATTTTGTGTTGTTATTTGCAGTTTTTTATTTTATTTAAAGATTTTTGTAAGTTTTTAGTTAATAAGTTAGCCTAAATTGGCTACAAATATTTATAATTCCTGGTAATTGCTAAAAAAAGCCGTTATAAAAATTTGTCAATGATAGCTTTAGCTAAAGGTGGAGATTTTTTATTAGAGTGAAAAGAGCTACGGCATCTAGCCCGACGGTTCGAGGAGGGCGGTTTCACTCGTTAAGATAAAAAATACTACCTGGTCATTGATTCAATATTTTTATAGGCTTTATAATTATAGCAATTAGGAATTATATTATATTTTTAATGATTTGTCTTTTTTGGTATTTGTAATGTTAGTTTTATTTTGGCTTTCAAGTTTTTGTTTTGCATCTTCAAGTTGTTCTTTTAGACTTTTTTTAATTTTACTATTTTTTTCAATTTCTTTTTTTAAGTCAATTAAGTTATTTTCTAATTTACTTTTATCATTGGTTAATAAACATTTTAATCTTAATTTTAAACTTTTTTGTATTTCTTCCAGATGCTCTAATGTATTATTATATTTTTCAATTAATTCTCTTCTAGTTATTTCATTTTTATCAATGTTAAGTGTTGTTTGTATTATGTTTTCTACTAATTCCATTCTTTTTTTTATGTCTTTATCTAAATTTATAATTTCATCATTCATTACTTTTATATTTTTTTCTAGTAATTTATTTTTATTTTCTAATTTTTGATTTATATGTTCTAGTCTTTTATTTTTAAGTTCAAGAACAGTTTTATTACCATTGGCAGTAGTTCCATTTAATATTTCTATTCTTTTATTTAATTTCATTCCTTTTTCCATATATAATTTTTGAAAATGAAAATTTATATGACTATCAAGTTTTTTATGAAATTCTTTTAAATGTGATTTATTTATTAATTCATAAGCAGATACTTTTTCTATGTTTTTCTTTTTATCTATAACTACTGGTACAAAACAAAAATGTATATGTGGTGTTACTTCATCTTTATGTACATATGCAGATATAATATTTTTTTCACCATATTCATTTTTTAAAAAATTATATGTTTCTTTAAAAAATTCTTTTTCGTCTTCTGTATTTTTGTCTATTCCATTTGGTAAAGTTATTACCCAATTGCAAGTAACATTTACGTCATCTCTTTTCAATACTTTAACTTCGGATAATCTTTTATTTAGTATTTCCATTTGAGTTAAGTTATTGTTAGGTGCTAAATTATAATTTAAATAACTTTTTGTTTTATCTATGTCTTGATTACCAAATCTTATACCTTCTTTTCTTTCATAATGGTTAAATAAATTACCACAGGCTTTCTTGGTTGCTTTCATTATACTTGCCATTATATTATCACTCCTTAAAGGCTTCGCCGTTTGAGAACAAGTTAAGGAAAATTTATTTTGCTATAACTTGTATATAGCAAATTATAATTTACTAAAATTTTGTTGTCAATGTATTTTTGTTATGTTAAAATTAATATGTTGTCGCTCCCAAAACTGACAACAGTTAGGGGGTGTGTCTTTATGGATATATTAGTATCAATAGTTGTTTCTATTATTTCAAATGTAGTTGCGTATTTAATATGTAAATGGTTAGATAATAGAAATAATAAGTAAATAAGCGACAACATAACTAGAACTACATAAAAAAGGCATAGGAATAGCCCTCCTATGCTTTTTCTGTCTTTATAGATTATTAGTATCATTCTATATATTTATTATAATATAATTTCTGATTTATGTAAACTTATTATTAAAAAATAGTTGTAAATTTATTATTTTAATATTATAATAAGTTTATAAAATATTTAAAGGTTTGCAATACCTTATATTATGAAAATTGTTGTTTATAGAGGTTTCAAATCCTATCAAAATTGAAATAAAAGATTAAGATTAGTTTTAAATTATTCTTAGTCTTTTTTTATATTTTTTTCAGCATTTTCTTTATTTTCAATTGTATCATTTGATATATAATTTATTTTCTTTAAATCTTTTTTTGCTTTATTATGTTTATTTTGTTCTTCTTTTGATAATACAACAGTTGCTGAAAACTCTGCAAATTCTCTTGCATTAAAACCTTTTTGCCAAACTATTTCTGTATTTAAATGATATACATTAGTGTTTCCCATTTTAGATATTTCAAAGAACTTTTTATCTTTTAATAACTTTATTGCATTATAAACACTTGTTTTAGAAGCATTAAAATATTCTTGTAATACTTGATAGGAACAAGCAACTGCATTATGATTATTCATTCTTTCAGTTAAAAAAAAGTATATACCAGCAGCTAAACCATTTTCAGAAGATAAAAAAGCTACTGCAGGTAGATTAGACTTATTTAATTGTACAAAATTAGGGTTCTTATTTTTAATCTTTTCTTGTTTTTCT
>CALVZC010000069.1 GCA_944372425.1 uncultured Bacilli bacterium | reverse complement strand
ATTGAAATTTTTTATAAATTCAGTTTGTTAAATAATATTTGATTCATAGAAGTTAGTTCTATACTAACTTCATACATATAAAAGCGAGATAAAAAATAAGAAAGTTTAGTTGCTAATTAACTTTGTGGTAGAATGGCACAAAGTTAGTGATATAAAAATTCAATTAACTATTTTTAGTAAATTTTAAAAAGTTCCCACCGACTTGGTGGGAAGTTTATAGTAAATATTAACTTGTGACCATGTTGGGTACAAGTAATATTTTAAAAAATAATAACTTAAATCTAATTTGATACGAAAATATAAAATTAAATTTTTTGATGTATCTATTATAAAACTTATGCACACTGTGTGCAGAAGGTAAGATATTATTTTTAAATAAATATATTATGGAATTTGCATAATTCAATAGTATATTGAAAATTCGCAAGAAATATACCGGTAACGGAATAAATATATTGACAAATACTACCGTTTGCGGTATAATTGCAGCAGAGGTGAAAAGTATGGAATTCATGACTACAAAAGAAGCTGTTGAAAAATGGAATATTAGCGAAAGAAGAATTAGAAAATTATTACAAGATGGTAGAATTGAGGGTGCTGTTAAAGTAGGTAATAGTTGGAATATACCAATCGATGCTGATAAACCTGTTGATAAAAGAATAATTAAACCAGATGATAATAAATTTATTATTGATTTAGATGATAATTATTTTGATGAAGTAGATAGTTTAAAAAAAGAATTAGATAGTAAAAGACCAATCCCGAAAGAAACTTTAAAATCTTTAAAAGAATCTATTAACTTAGAGTGGACTTATAATAGTAATGGAATTGAAGGTAATACTTTAACATTAAGAGAGACACAAGTTGTTTTAGAAGGTATTACTGTAGGTGGAAAGTCTATTAAAGAACATTTAGAAGCAATTAATCATGAAAAAGCAATTTTATATTTAGATGATTTAGTAAAGGATAAAAATCCAATAACTGAATGGAATATAAAAAATATTCATCAGTTAATTTTAAAAGATATAGATAATGAGAATGCTGGAAGATATAGAAAAGAAAACGTAACTATAAAAGGTGCAACTCATGTCCCACCAGATTATATTAAAATTCCTGAATTAATGGAAAAATTAATACTTAATTACAATACTTGGAACAAATATCATCCAATAATTAAAGCTGCATTATTACATGGGGAATTAGTTAAAATACATCCATTTGTTGATGGTAATGGAAGAACATCAAGATTACTTATGAATTTAGACTTGATGAATAGTGGATATAATCCTGTAATTATAAAGAAAGAATCAAGATTAGAATATTATGAAGCATTAGATAAGGCACATACTACTGGTAATTATACAGATTTTGTTAAGTTAGTTACTAAGTTAGAAGTGGAAATGTTGAAGAAGTATTTAGAATTATTATAATTTATTATAAAATTTATAAAAAAGTAAAATAGTTATATAAAAACCACAAAATTTCAATAATGTGTTATAATAAGTGCCAAAAAGTGAGGTGTAATATATGAATATTGAATGTGATGGTAAAATTTATAATCCGCTAGGTGGTGGGTCTTATGTTTTTGAAAAAGATATTGCAAATTTTTTGCTTCAAAAATTTACAAAAGATAACATCGTGATAAGTATTGGTGCTCAACCTAATAGTTCTCCACATTTCGGAACATTGATTGTTTTTTCTACGGCGTTTTCGTTAGCAAAAAAAATGAAAGAAATTAATCCTAATTTAAATGTCAAGGTATTATTTGAAGTTGTAGATACAGCGCCAAGCGAAACAATTGAAATAAATGGGGTTAAATATCAAAAAAGTTTGAAAAATACTGGGAAAATTAATAATAATTTTAATGATTATATGGAAATATTAGATTATTTTAAGACTATAGACAATGTTGATTATTTAATTAGATTCCAGAGTGAATTTAATAAACAACCATATATATATCCAATAGTGAAGAAATTAATTGAAAAACAAGATGATATTTCTAAAACTCTTGATCCAAAATACAAAAAATTAAGAATTAGAGTTGCTTGTCCTTGTTGTGGACTTGCTGACAAAAATAGTTTAACTACTAAATTTGTTGGTGAAAATATATATTCTTATTGTCCAGAACATGGTGAGTATATTACTAATATTCAGAATCAAAGTGATAAATTAGAATATAATACGCCTGTTAGAAATTTAGTTAGAGCAATTGCTTATGGAATGCATAATATGGATGAAAACCAAGAATATCAGATTATGCGAATTACTGGTAGTGATTATGCTGGATTTTATCAAGAAGAATTATTATACAAACCTGCTGCATTGTTAGGTTTTCCGGTAAATAATTTGCCTTCTATACTATATACACCGCTTGTTTTAGACTGGTCAGGTGCAAAATTATCAAAATCTCTATATGTTAAAGAGGGTGCCTATAGTGATTTGCCAGCTTATCTTATAAATTATGAATATTTAAAAAATTCCAAAGGTATTGAAGCATTAGATGTTATTCACAATATAACTGACGAATGGATAGAAAAACCATATTTATTATTTAGAAATTATTCAATATATTATTTTAAAAAGGAGTTTGAAGAATATGAAAAAAGCAATATACATCAGCATAAAGCCAAAGTTTACAAAAAAGATTGAAACGGGTGAAAAAAATCATGAATTTAGAAAATACATTCCAAAAGAAGCTATAGATACTTTGTTTGTATATGAGACTGTGCCAACTTGTCAATTAAAATATATAATAGAAGTAGAAAAAATAGTGGAGTATCCTAATAAAATAAATGAATTAGGGTATGGTAATGCAGATTTTAATGCGGGATTAAAGAAATCAAAATATGCTTACGAAATAAAGCATGTTGATTTGTTAGAAAGTCCAATAGGATTAAAAGAACTTAAAGATGTTTATGGATTTGCACCACCACAAAGTTATGCTTATGATGACAGATATGAAAAACTAACTAATGATATAAAATTGGCTAAAGTTAAAAGGTTAATATAAATATGGTGTATAGTTTTGATATAAATAATAGAGCATTTAAAGCAATAAAAGAACGAAAAAAAAGAGTAGAGATAAGAGCAACAAAAGTTGGGAAAAATCATTTTGATTATTCAAATTTAAAAGAAAATGATATTATTAATTTCACATCATTTGAAGGTGAAACTTTAAAGTGCATAATTGGAGATATTAATTGGTATAAATCTATTGAAGAATTATTGATAATGGAAGGTACTAGATACACCTTATCATCTACTAATGACTTTAGTGAAGGTATAAAATCAATAAATAGTTTAAATGGATATGAAGAAGCAATAAAAATAAATGGCGTATATGCGATACATATAACACCAATAAAATAATCACACTTTGACCATCGCGAGGTGGCGAAGGTGCAGAAGTAGTTTACGCACTACGAAATGAAGAAACTTTAGCAAGATCAATTTTAGATGAGATTG
>CALVZC010000068.1 GCA_944372425.1 uncultured Bacilli bacterium | reverse complement strand
ACATCTTTTTTATTATTAAAAATTCTATTCATATATTCATCTGGATAATTTTTGTCTAAAAATATATCTAAACGATTTTCTGGTTCTATATTATTTTTTCTTTCAGTTTGTCTGTCTGCTGCCATCCAAGAAATAGATATATCAAAAACTATAAATATTGAAAGAATTATAGTAATTAAATCAAAAGCTTTCATATTTGTTTTATCAATCATTTTGTTAAGTAATGGCTCTATATATGTTATGTATAAAACACCACCAATTCCCCAATAAATACAATGCAATAAACTTGTCCTACCATTGATATTAAATGGTAAATAAGAATAATCCCAAGATATTGTTCCAAATGCTTTTTCTTGTATAAATGAACAAAGATATTCTGTTATTCCTCCTAGAATCATCGTAATTAAAAATATTTGAACTTTATTTTTTATTTTTATTTTACTTAATACAATATAATAACACATTGCCCCTATACCATAAACTGGTATAAATGGACCATATATTAGTCCTTGTCTAAGTTCAAAGTGTCCTTTTTGAAAAAATACTACAATTACTTCAAATATAAATCCTGCAATACTTCCTATAATAAATACCCAAAATAATATTGTTAATTCTTTTTTTACATTTTTTTCTTTCATATTTTACTCCATTTTTTTAATTATTATATAATACTTTATTTTATTTTGGTATTGTTTTACCTTACATTAATATTACAATTTTGTAAGATAAAATGAGGACAATTTTATATTTTAATTATCCTCACTTTATACTTTTGTGTAGTAACAAATATAACTTTATTCAGCTATATGTTGAACTCTAGTTATCTTCTGTCTATTTCTTGTTTTATTGCATAATTGTTTTGTAATAACCAATATCTTGTGATTAATAAAATTACTATTGGAATAACAGATAAAATAGGATTTACAAACGCTAATAATAATGCTCCAATTAAAAAACATATAGCTCTTTCTTTTAATCTATATTGATTGATTTTTAATTGTGCTTTCAATTCATCAGTTGACATTTGATGAAGTTCTTTCCCATTGTAAGATAACTTTCTGTTCATGTACTTTCCTCCTTAAAATTATTTAACTAGACTGTTACTACACCTATATACAAACTGCTAATTAGCAGATTTACACTTTATTTATCTTTCATTTTCTTCTTGTTTTTCTCCTTTTTCTTTTTGTTTTAAATAGAACTTTCCATCTTCTGTTTTTCTAAAATAATTATTTTCAATTAACGAATTTAAAGCATCTGCTTCACCTTTACCACTTGTTTTTATAAATATGCTCGTTGTTTCATCTGTTGCACCTTTTAGTTTTAATTTATAAGCTAATTTTTTCATTCTAATTAATGTGATTTTATTAACTATCATAATTTTTATCTCCTTTATAAAAGAAAAATATATTTTATGTTTTATTCTTCTTTGTTTTTATAGATTTTATATGATATTTTATATGATATAAAAAACATTACTACCATAGCTAAGATCAATAATACAATTCCAAATTTATTCATAAAACTTTCTATCATTTCTAAATTAATATTTAAATTAGCTTTCATAATTAAGAAACCAATTCCTAGTATTGCTAAAATTAATAAGAATAATAAAATGAACATTTGAATTCTTCCTTTTTCAGCACCCCACTTATATATACTTGGAATTTGTATTGCTTGTATTAAAGATATTCCCCACATTCCACCTATTGTAGTTATAATTAAGCTTTCATAATTAATATTTATAAGTTCTTCTGGTCTTAGATAATTCATCATATTTGCTACTAAAATTGTTAATAGTAAACCTAGTATTCCCCCTATTATTGTTGCACCTATAGCTAATATATATTTAGCTTTTATTATTTCTTTTTTAGAAGTTGGTAATCCTAATATATATTTGTTAGATTTAGATATTTCATCATAACTAAAAGTAGATAATGAAATCATCCCTAATATAGTACAAATAATTATTGGACCATAATTAATTGAACCTGTACTAATAATAGCTATTCCACAACAAAATATAACAATAATTAAAGATGCTTTATAACTTGATAAATTTAATAAATCTTTTTTTATTAACCCCTTTATCATATTCATTTATTTTTCCCCCTTTATATAAAATAACATTATTTCTTCAATTGATGGTTTATCAATAGTTGTAATATTGTATTTAATTTTTATATTATTTTTATTATTTGTTAATACTTCATACTGATATTTTCCTTTTTTATATGAAATATAATCTTTTTCATCTAATCTTAAAAAATCTTCTTTACTACATTTAATTATTCCATAACTTTCTAATAACTCGTCTGTTGGTAGATCAAATATTACTTTTCCATTTTCTATAAAAACAATATAGTCTGATATATGTTCTAAATCAGTTGTAATATGTGTTGAAAGAAGTATGGACCTTGTTTCATCTTCTTCAATATATTTTCTAAATATATCTAGTATTTCATTTCTTACAACTGGATCAAGACCACTTGTTGGCTCATCTAATATTAAAAGCTTTGGATTATGCGAAATTGCTGTAGCAATTTTTAATTTCATTTTCATTCCACTTGAAAATTCTTTAATCAATTTATTTGTAGGCAAATCAAATTGTTTTAATAAACTGATATATTTATTTTCATCCCATTTTTTGTATATTTCTTTCATAATAGAATTTACTTGTTTTACATTTAAATATTCTGATAGAAAACTATCATCTAGCACTAATCCAATTTCTTCTTTTATTTCTTTTTCTTTTTTTGTTAATTCTTTTCCAAAAACTTTAATGTTACCAGTAGAATTTGTAATATTTAGAATTGATTTAATTGTAGTAGTTTTTCCTGCTCCATTCTCTCCAATTAATCCTACAATACATCCTTGTGGTACATTGAAACTAATATCTTTTAATTCAAATCCTTTATATTTTTTTGAAACATTCTTTAATTCTATATTATTTTCCATACTATATTTCCTCCTCAAATATCATTTTAAATAATTCTTTTATCTCTTCTTCAGAAATATTTGAAATTTTTGATATATCATAAATTTTTTCTATATAACATTGTATTTCTTTTAATTTTTCTTCTTTTATTAATTCTAGATTCTTTGGAGAAACAAAACTCCCCTTTCCAGGAAGTGTTTTTATATATCCCTCTTGTTCCAGTTCATCATAAGCTCTTTTTACAGTTAAAAAACTAATTTTTAATTCATTTGCCATTGCTCTTACTGAAGGTAACATCTCTTCCTCTTTAAGTTCATTCGAAAATATAGCCTCCTTAATTGCAATTTTAATCTGTTCATAAATTGGTAATGTACTACTATTACTTAAAATAATATTCATTTTTTTCACCTCTTTTTGTTTCTGTTATATTTATATTATAACAGTTATAACAGTATGTCAATAGTTTTGAAAAATTTTTTTAAAAAAAGAGAATCATTATTTCTAATGATTCTCAATCGAAAATAAAAGGGGATGTTTTGTGCTAATTGATTCATCTACAATTAGCACAGTTTTATTAATATTTCAAAATTAATTTATCTTCTTATATAACTAAAGCATATATCACCAAACCTATTACTGCAATTACAGCAAGTATTATAAAAGCAATAAATATTTTTAATAATTTCAAAATCAATCCTGACAATTTTTCTACAT
>CALVZC010000067.1 GCA_944372425.1 uncultured Bacilli bacterium | reverse complement strand
AATCCTTTTGCAATAAAACCATGTTTAGTCAAAAATGTTTCTAATTCTTTTCTTAATTTTTTATCATCTTCTACTATCAATATTTTTTGCATATTTTTGTCCTCCTAAAAGCATTATACCATACTTTTGAAAATTAAAAATGACATTTTTGTAAGATAAATCAAAACGAGAGCCACTATTTCTAGCAACTCTCTATAAAATAAAAGGGGATGTTTTGTGCTTTAAGGCACTTTTATTGTGGTATTATAATATCATTTTTACATTTTGTCAAATTTTAATTAATATAATGTATCATCCTTTAACATATCCACAATATTTTTGTTCAAAATCTTTTTTCCACCAATATAATAAGCTATACTTACTGCTAATAAAATAAATATTATATAGCAAAGTATTGGTATTATAGGCATATTATTTATATAATCAGACAATAATATTTGACTAGCGTTTAAAAATAATAAAACAATCGGAACATTTATTATTAGGCTTATTATAATAGGTTTTAAACTTATTATTAATGCCTCATAAGTTAAAATCTTTTTTATACCTTTGCGTGATAATCCAATAGACATATATCTAGCAAATTCTCTTTTTCTTAAAGAAATTTGTGAGATACAGTTTGAAAATACATTTACAATTCCAATCAATGCAAGAATTCCTGCTAAAGTCCAAATTATAATTCTTAATCCACTTCTTATATTCTTGTCAGAAGTCTCTTCTTGTATTCTATTTTGTATTTGATATTCAATTCCAGTAATTTTCTGTTCAATTTTATTTTGTATATCATATATTTCTGATATATTATTAATTTTTACATTAAAATATGTAGGATTATTCATCATATTACTATTAATTTTATTAGCATAACTTTCACTAATTATTAAAACTAATTCGCATTCATATCTATTATATTCTTCTTTTAGATTAGGTAATTCTTGTGCATAATTTGTTATATATATAGTATATTTCTGTGATTCATTATTTTTCTCAAATATTTCTAATTTTAAATTGTCTATTTCTTTTAAATAAGGAATGTATTCTCCTTTTAAATTGTGATTCTTACTTTTCCATATCTTATTTATTGCAACGCATTTTTCTTGTGCAGATAAATTACTACCGTTATTATTTTGCAAAGAATTATAATATTCATCAAAACTTACGTCGTCTAATATTATAATTGGAATACCTATTTGATATTTTCCCTTTTCATTCTCAGTAATATTCTCACTAATTACATCTAACCCCCCTGCTACATTTAGTTCATTACTAAAGTATGTAGAATCTATTTCAGCATAAAAAGTACATTTTTTATAATTAATACAATCTTTAATTCCAGCCATATCTCTTATTTCTTGGGTAAGTTCATTTCTATTATTCATATCTGGCATTTGGAACATTATATCCCATTTATCCCTATATCTTTCAAAGAATGTTTTATTAGTTGATAAATCTGATACTGTTTCAAAATTTAGAAATGTAATTAAAGCTAATGATGAACAAATAAATGCTCTTGTTGCTGTACGAAAACTTTTTTTTCGTGAATATATTGACTTCCTTGCTATTTCTCCTTCTATTCCAAAAATTTTAGAAAAAATCATAAATTTTTTCATTTTTTTAACTTTTGTATCATCTCTATAGAATATTGCATCCATAACTGAAACTTTAGCAATTTTTCTTGCAGGAATAGTCGCTGATATCCAAACTGTTATAAAAGAAATAGCAGCAGAAATAATAGCAACTAAAATATTATATCTAAAATATAGTTCAGAATCTCTTGCAAGCTCTGTTGCTTTAATTATAAATTGCATAAGAATATATGTTGTTCCTATACCCAACAAGGTTCCGAATTACGATTGGAACTAAACTTAAAATTATAACTTCATACCTTAATATTTGCTTAATTTGTTTTGGCGTTGCCCCTACACTTTTTAAAATTCCTAATTGATGTAATCTTGAATTCATTGACATAGCAAAAATATTATATATCATTAAGATTAACGAAAACATTGCCATAAATAATATAAATAGAAATGCAAAGATTTCCACTGTTGTTTGGGTTTGTCCTCTAGCAATATTATCGGCATATAGATTGTAAAATATTCCTGTCAATAATGAAAGGAGCAATGAAGCAAGAAATGAAGTTATTGCTATTGAAACACTTGTTGTTTTATTATTTCTTATATGATTTATAACATATTCTTTTATCATTACATTACCTCCTTATCTTATATACTCATCTGATATAATTTTTCCATCTTCTATTCTAATGATTCTGTCTGCTTGTAAAGCTATGTTTTCATCATGTGTTATTAAAACTAAAGTTTGATTATATTTTTTATTAGAATACTTTAAAATTTCAATAATTTCTTGTCCATTTTTCTTATCGAGATTTCCAGTAGGTTCATCAGCTAAAATAATAGATGGTGCATTTATAAGAGCCCTACCGAATCGCAACTCTTTGTTGTTGACCACCAGATAATTGATTTGGAAAATGTTTCTTTCTATTACTTAATCCTAACATATCTAGGAGTTCATTAACTCTATCTTCATTTATTTTTTGTTTATCTAATTTAAGTGGTAAAACCATATTTTCATAAACATTTAATATTGGTATTAGATTATAAAATTGATAAATTAGTCCAACATTGCGACGTCTAAAAATAGCAAGTTCTTCTTCACTTTTTGTATATATTTCTTTTTTATCTACATAAATTTTACCGTGAAGTAGGAATGTCTACACCTCCCAACAAATGTAAAAGTGTTGATTTTCCAGAGCCAGATTGCCCTACTATTGCCACAAATTCTCCTTTTTTAACAGAAAAAGAAACATTGTTTAAAGCCACAACTTCATTTTCTCCTTTATAAATTTTAGTTAAGTTTTCAACTTTTAATATTTCCATATAGATTACCTCCTAAATTTAATATAACACAAGTTTAGTGACACATCCGTGACTTTATTATTACAAATATGTCACTTTTAAATAAATATAAAAAACGAAACATTATGACTTCACATTATGCTTCGTTAAAAAATTTAATATTAAATTCTGCACCTTTGTTTTCTCTATTTTTGGCAGTAATAACTCCATTTTGTTTTGAAACAATCATTTTAGTAAGGTACAGTCCAATTCCTATACCTTCACTACCACTATTGTTTCCTCTATAAAATCGCTCAAACAAATGTGGTAAATCCTCTTTACAAATTCCTTTTCCCTCATCAGTTATAATTATTTCTGTATATATCGGATTGGTTTCTGATATAATTTCTATAATACCTCCATTTTCCGAATGTTCTATACAATTCTTTATTATATTTGAAATAGCTTCAACTGACCAATAATAATCTCCTTTATAATTCGTATTTTTTTCTATTTTTAATTTCATTTTGATATTTTTGATTTCAGCTTGAATTTTTAACGGTTCTAATGCTTTATTTACAACTTCTTCAACATTTGTTTTTTCTTTTTTTAACTTTACAGTATCAGATTCCAATTGAGCTACTTTTAATAATGCTGTAATAAGCCACTCAATTCTTGTTAATAACTTACTTATTTCTTTTATCATTTTAAATCGATCTTCAAAAGTTAACTCCTGTCTTGATAATCTCGATATCATTATATTTATGGAAGTCATTGGAGTTCTAATTTGATGTGATATATCT
>CALVZC010000066.1 GCA_944372425.1 uncultured Bacilli bacterium | reverse complement strand
ATTTTGAAAATTTAATTATGATAGTTTCATTTAGTATGAAAACATAGGAGTAGCATGGTATAATACATTTGTATAGATTTTGAATTTGAACTGTAAAGGATATTTAATAAGTTTTTGAAATATTACTCATAAGTAAAATATTAATAGTTTAATCATCATACAAGAATAAACAAAGTATATGGTAAAGTAGATAAGTAGAGTATCTAAAAATGTAATTATTTTATGGATATTACTTATGTTTTATAAGATGACATAAGTATATAGAGGAAAGTATGGATTATTTTATAAGGTGTTAGTTTTATATGATTTTTTATGTGGATTTAAGTTGAGTGGTTGTAATGGGAGAGGATGACATACATGGAGCACATTGTAGAAAAATATGCAAAAATTGATTTACATATACATACATCAGCAAGCAAGAAAGATGGCAAAATAGTTTCAAATAATACACCAGAAAACATTGAAAAAATACTTTTACCAAAGTTAATTAAAAATGAAGTTAATATGGTTGCTTTGACAGATCATAATGTTTTTTCAATGACTCATTATAAAAAATTAAAAGAATTTGAAAATCAAGGGGAATTAAAAAAAGTATTACCTGGTGTAGAATTTGATGTTACAAAACATAAGCATCGATTTCATGTGATTGTTATTTTTGATGATTCAGATATTAAAAAAATCGAAAATATACAAATAGTATTAAATAAATTTAATAGGTGTTTTAAAGATGGTGCGTATAGTTTTGTTGATTTTGTGAAAATATTAGATGAATTTAAAATGCCATGTTTGACAATTGCACATCAAAAATCCGATCCAAAAGGTGGCGATCATAATCAAGATTTAAGTGGTGTAGGATATGATAATTTTAAAAATGAATTGTATATAGATTATTTTGATTCTTTAGAATTTGCATCCTTGGATACAGAAGGTTTTTTAAAACTAAGAAAAGTTGAGGATAATTTGACGAATCTAAGATATATCACCGGATCAGACTGCCATGATTGGAATTATTATCCATCTAAAGATGAGGAATTTCACTATACGTATATAAAAGCATTACCAAGTTTTATGGGATTGGTCATGGCATTGACGGAATTTAATAGAGTCAATTTAGATGGAGGTAAAATGAATTCGCCTATTTTGGAGTGCATTGATTATAAATATAATGGAGAGTCTAAGAAAATTAAACTTTCATCTGGGATTAATGTTATTATAGGGGATAACTCAATTGGTAAATCAGCTATTTTAGAAAGTTTGTTTAATAATAAGGTTTATGGTTATCATAAACAATATTTAACAGAAAATGGATTTGAATTTACTTACTTAGACAATTTAAAAAATAAAACACTTTATAATGGACAAGGATCAATTAGAAAAAAATTTGAAAAGAGTGGATCTAAACTTGAAGATGATAAGGCGATAAAACAATTATTTAAAGATATAAATATAGATATTTATAAGGAACAGATTAATGAGAATGTAAAAAAATTTGTTAATTATTTAAAATATAATGATCAGATAAATGAAGCGAAAGAATCAATAGATACATTTTTGAATGTTCCGACGCAAGATATTGATGCAAAATATCCTAGCTTTTCTAAATTAGATACAGACAATGGAAATGTAAAGATAGATCAAAAAATTGCAAAAATCAGTCAAACGTTACATATTCTTAAAGAATTGATTGATTTAGAAAGTAATGAGAATATTAGAAATCGATTAATACAAGTGACAGAAGAATTAAAGTTAATAAATAATATTTATTTAGATGAACAAAGAAAATATCGAATTAAATCTCAGATCATTGCTAGAATAAATAGAAGTGTAATGAAAATTGAAGGAATAACAAGTCAATTAAAATCTGATGTGGCAAGCACAAAAGATGAATTTGATAGAAAAAGTGAAGAAATTATTTCAAATTACTGCGAGTATATAAAAAAGAGTTTGAAGAAAAATCAAATACCTAAATTTGAAACTTTAGTTCAAAATGTAGAACCTAATTTAAATGGAAATTATGAGTTCTATTCATCAATAGCAAAAACGGAGTTTACACAAAGTGATTTTGAAACTATGATTTTAGATTTAGTAGACAATAAAAAAATAAAGAGATATTGTGATCTAGAAAAGGAGAGTTTAGACAGCATACCTCTTAATGGATTTGATAAAAAAGGAGATGATCAAACAAAAGAAGATTATTTCTACAGTCAATGTAGCAATTATATAAAAAAGAATATTCTTTCTAAAAGAACATATATACAATTAAATAATGAAAAAATAGAGAGTAGGGGGTATTCTGCTGGAAAAAATGCCCTCATCTATTTGGATATTATTAAAGATAGTGACAATACAAATCTATTAGTCTTTGATCAACCTGAAGATGATGTGGCACAAAACAAGATAGCTACAGATTTAATTGATATTTTGAATTTTGCGAGAAAAAAGAAACAAATTTTATTTATTACACATAATCCACAGTTAGTAGTGAATTTAGATGTTGATAATGTTATTATTTTAGAGCAAGATGAAAAATCCAATATAGATATTAAATACGGTGCATTGGAATATGAAGGTGATGAAAAGATATTAGATAAGGTCGCAGAAATGTTAGATGGTGGGAAAGAAGTTTTAAGAAAGAGATGGAGACGTTATGGGAAGCAAAAATGATATTATAAAAATGCATAAGGAAGATCAAAATATAGTTATAAGTGTAAATGATAATTCTGTAGTAATTTTAAATAAATCAAACAATAAAGTTGATACAAAGAAAATATTTGATGAATTAAGCATATGTGAGTACTATCATTTGGAATTAGACATTGATAAAATCCCTGAAGAAAAGGAGCTATCAACACTATTTGAATATACAAAGAAATTTTTAGAAGATTTGCAAAATGAAGTTAATTCAATTGATTATTCAGAAATCATGGATAAATAGTTTATATTGAGAAATGGTTAAACTTTTGTGAATGATATTTTCACATCTGTTGCATAATCCAATTATAATAAAAAAGTGTAATAGAATGGGATGTACAGGATTTAACGATATACATATTGCACATTAAATCCAAAGAAAACAATAACCGCTAAAAACATTGATTTTAAGCGGTTTTTTTGATACTCTTTTATTAAGGTTTTATCAAATAGCCACTGTTAGCCATTTTTTGATAGTAAAAAAAGTAAAAGATATCAAAATATAATATTGAGAAATGATATCAATATTCATGTTAATAATTTTCGATTAAATGTGTGTATGTAGGCTATGAAAATTCTAGTATAGTATTTGATATCATGTAAGAAACATATTATTCGTATAAATAATATAGTAATTTATTGAAAGTTGATAAGATTATTTGAGATATAATTTTATACTATATGTATAAAAAAGAAGAATAAAGTTATTTAAAGTTGTATTAATAAAGTTAAACAAAAAGAAATATTTTATATTTTAATAGTGGTTATAAAAAATTTTAAACTATAAAATATCATTTTTTGTTGATTATAAAAAGGAAAATTGAATTTGTAGTATTTCCTTTGTCTAACTATGAATAAAAAAAACGAAAAAAAGTAAAAAAAAGACTTGCAAAGGTAAAGGATAGATGGTATTATAGATGAGCACTCGACGAGAGGGCACAGGGACATTGAAAACTGAACAGTAAACACGTCAAT
>CALVZC010000065.1 GCA_944372425.1 uncultured Bacilli bacterium | reverse complement strand
GCTTTTTTAGGTTTTTAACCGTTTTTTTATTTTACAAAGGTTTATTTTATATATCTCCACACTTTGGAAACGCTATCACATATATATAATGATTTGACATTTTTTATTTTTGTGTTAATATAATAAAACACTTGTGTAAGTTATATTAAGTTATATTATGAAAGGAATGTTAAATATGAAACAAAGTTTAGATTATTCAATATCTGTTAAACATTTAATTGAATATTTTCAGGGTGAAGTTGTTGTAAAAAGGGAAAATGAATATAAATATTTACAAGCTAAAAAACTTTTAGAAGTAATAAATATTTTTGAAAGTGATGTTTCTTTGTATCAAAGAATTTATCAAATAAGTTTAATTTATAAAAATGCAGAAGTTTTTTATAACGATTTTAAGAATTTTATGGGATATGAAAAAGATCCTTTTTTAAAATCATATTTAAGAAAACTAAACGGAATTTATAAAGTTTACAGTGCTTGTGATAGGGAAGGAATTACTAATGATATTTCTTATTTAGTAAAATTTCAAAACTACTCTAGAACTTTTAATTATTGTAAGTTTGTAATATCTTCGTATAATAATTCAGATATTTCTTTTGATACTTTTAAGTTTTGTGACTTTTTAGGTATAGACTTTGATGTGTTTAATTATTGTATTAAAGTTATTGAAGAATTGGATCCTGAATTGTATGAAAAATATTCTGTTAAGGCTGCAGAAAACAAAGAAAAAAGGAGAAAAAGTGTTCTTGATAAAACTAATAGATTAGTTAGTGGTATAAAAAATGGTGTTACTGAAGATGGAAAAACATTTACATTAATAGAATTTTTTAAATTGTTACCATTTTTTAATAATAATTTTGTAAAACAAATACTTGCTGATTTTGATTGTAAAATGAAATCTAACTATATGCTAAATCTAATTGGTTTTTTTAGAACTGTTTATCCAGAAAATCGTTTAGTTATAGATTATATTCACAAACATAGGCTTGTTGAAAAGTCTTTTGAGCCAGTTAATTTAAATTATATTTATAGTACTAAAGTTAGTGTTAATGGTAGGGTTATTACCGATGAAGACAATACTCAAATTCTTTCTTATATGGAGGAAAATGATATACCTATGATTTCAAGGGCATATACTGAAGTAAGAAATCAGTTTTTAAAAGATGGTTTATCTAATGAAAAAACAAATGTAAAAAGATATATACCAAAAGCTAAATATACTATAGTAAATTAATCTTAATATTTTATTAAGATTTTTTGTTAATATTAATTAGCAGACAATGTTGACAACTGCTAAAAAAGGTGCTAATATTTATTTGTTGTTATTCAATAGAAAGAGGTGTTATATGAAGAAAAAACAATTTAAAGCAGAATCTAAAAAATTATTAGATTTAATGATTAATTCTATTTATTCAAATAAAGAAATATTTTTGAGGGAACTTATTTCTAATGCTAGTGATGCAATAGATAAGCTTTATTATCGCTCTTTAACTGATAGAAAGGTTAAAATAGATAAGGAAGATTTCTTCATAAAAATAGATTTAGATAAAAAAAATAGGACTTTAACTGTGACTGATAATGGCTGTGGTATGAATTCTATAGAACTAGAAGAAAATCTTGGTACTATTGCACAAAGTGGTACGTTGTTATTTAGAGAAGAAAATAAGAAAAAAGACATGGAGATTATCGGACAATTTGGAGTTGGATTCTATTCAGCTTTTATGGTTAGCGATAAGATAGAAGTTATTAGTAAAAAATATGGAGAAGAGAAAGCTTATGTTTGGAAAAGTGAAGGTGCTAGTGGGTATACTATAGAAGAATGTAAAAGAGAACAATATGGTACAAGTGTTATTGTTCATTTAAAAAATGATGATGAAAATGAAGAATATTCAAAGTATCTTGATAGTTTCACAATAGAAGGACTTGTAAAGAAATATTCTGATTATATAAAATATCCAATTAAAATTGATATAGAGCATAAAGATTTAAAAGAAGGATCAAAAGACGAATATGAAACTCATACTCATGAAGAAACTATAAATAGTATGATTCCATTATGGAAAAAAGATAAGAAAGAAGTCAAAGACGAAGAATATGAAAGATTTTATATGGATAAGTTTTATGACTATGAAAAACCACTACGAATTATAAATAGTAAAGTTGAAGGACAATGTAGCTACAATGCATTATTATTTATACCAAGTAAAGCACCATTTGATTTTTATACCAAAGATTATGAAAAAGGACTTGAATTATATTCTAATGGCGTTCTAATAATGGAAAAATGTGGAGAATTGTTACCTGATTATTTTAGCTTTGTAAAGGGTGTTATAGATACTCCAGATGTTTCTTTAAATATTTCTCGTGAAATACTTCAACAAAATAAGCAAGTTAGTATAATTGCTAAAAGCATTGAAACTAAAATAAGAAAAGAATTAGAAAATATGCTTTCTGAGTCAAGGGAAGAGTATGAAAAATTCTTTAAAATATTTGGTATGCAATTAAAGTTTGGAATTTATAATGGTTATGGAGTTAACAAAGATAAACTTAAGGACTTAATAATGTTTTATTCTTCCACTGAGAAAAAGCTTGTTACCTTAAAAGAATATGTTTCACGAATAAAAGAAAAGCAAGATAAAATTTACTATGCATGTGGTGAAACTACAGATAAAATTGATTTATTACCACAAGTTGAAGCTGTTAAAGATAAAGGATTTGAAATATTATATTTAACAGAATATGTTGATGAATTTGCGCTTCAAGTACTTATGGAATATGACAAGAAGCAATTTGTTAATATATCAAGTGAAAATATAGACTTAGAAACAGAAGAAGAAAAAGAAGAATTAAAGAAAAACAATGAAGATAATAAAGAAATGTTTAATATTATGAAAGATGTATTAAAAGATCAAGTTAAAGACATTAGGTTTACTAAGCGTTTAAAAAATCATCCAGTTTGCTTAACTAGTGAAGGACAAGTATCAATCGAGATGGAAAAAGTAATAAATGCTATGCCTACAGATGAAAAAATAAAAGCTGAAACAATTCTAGAAATAAATGAAAAACATCCAATAGTGACTAAGTTGAAGAAACTGTATAATAGTGATAAAGAAGAATTAAAGAAATATGCTAAAATATTATATTCACAAGCAAGATTAATTGAAGGTTTACCAATTGATAATCCAACTGAAATTAGCAATTTAATTTGTGAAGTCATATCTATTGACAAGTAAGAATTATCTTGCTTGTTTTTTTATGGATAATAGTAAAGTTTATTTAAGATAGATAATGAATTTAAAACTATTGCTAAAAAAATAAAAATAATGTAAACTAAATTTATAAATTAGAAAGAAGGTAAAAGAATGAGATTTAGGAATACAAACAAACATTCGAGTGGGGGGGGGGCACTTTACTAAATTAGAAAGCTTTACCTTAAAAGACAAAATAGGTTTAATCATAATATTTAAAGAAATAATGATAAAATTCGTATATGAAATAAGAAATAAATTGATATATGAAAGGCGTGAAGTAATATTATGATAAAACCAAAAATAATGTTTTTAATAACAATAACAATTTTAGGATTATCAATAGGATATGGAGCTTTTAATGCTGAATTATCGATAAGTGGAGAAGCAACATTTAATAGTCAGATATATAAAGAGGCAATATTAAATGGAACAGAACCGAAGTTAGAAGAACCATTAATACCAGTAACAATAGAAGATGATGGAACAGTAAA
>CALVZC010000064.1 GCA_944372425.1 uncultured Bacilli bacterium | reverse complement strand
AAGTTTAAAAAATGCAACTCTTTTTTCAATTTTTTATAATTAAATTTTTATTGTATCATCTCTATAAATTACTATTTGTTTCATTATAACATAAAAGGAAAGTAATTGTTAAATCAAATTCTTATCTTAAATGTTTTAGGTGCATATTTATAAGCTATGAACAATGAAATTAATGAATATATAATACAAAAAGCACTCATTAATATACCAAAATTAAAAGTAGGTATTTTTTTACCTATAAGGATATAAGCTATAAAATAAGTTAGCCATTCTACTACTTTATAAGTGCTATTCTTTATTTCAGTATTTATGTTATATGGCTGTAACAGATAATACATAACCAAATAATGTACTGAGAAGAATACTGACATCGAAATAATAGATATAAATATAATTAAATAATTCAAATTATTGTCAGTACCACCTGTTAAAAATAATAGTATTGCTAATCCTAAACCAATAAATGTTGCAGGTATTAAGTTTAAAGATATTAGTGTTTTTAATCTTTCTTTAAATACTCCTAATATGACTTTTGGAGTCCTATAAATTCTATATGTTAACATACTATGATCACAATTCATAAACATTGCTTGCGTCATTGTTGTTCCTCTATTTAGTAAATACATTACAAATACAAAATACGGCAAATATGTAAGCGTAAGATTGTTTAATTTTTGTTTCAAATCTGGATTAATAAAAATTGCTATATATAATATTATAAAAATACCTACAATTACCAAAGTTTGTTTTTTTATTGCTAAAGTTAATATCTTATTATGTCTTTTTACAAACAACTCGTGAAAATAAGCAAACCCAGTTTTATTACTGGTAATATCTCCATTATATTCTATTCTTTTTGCAACATTATCCCTTATTGTTTTTGTACTACTAGCATTTTGTACCGCATATACATTTTCATTTGTTAAAAGCACTTTATATATTTTTTTATAATCTTTAAATGTTATTATTTCTCTTAGTGCAATAATTCCAAATATAATACTTACTGAAAACAAAACAATATAAATAATTTGATTAATTACAATACCTAAATAAGGAAGTCCAAAACCTAAAAGTGCAAGTACAGCTAGAAGTATCCAAACTTTCTTTGTAGGTAAATTTTCACTATTAACAACTTTATTTTTTTTGAAGTCTGGAATAGAAAACATACCTATTACAATAATTTTTACTAAAGCAACAAATAATGGCATTAATATACAAATTAATAATGGTACATTTAGTATTAACCCAAAAATAATAGTAAATGGCATTAATCCAATTACAAGTTTTAACATAGAATAAAAATAATTTGTTAAAGCAAAAGAATTGGCATCCATTTTCATTAAAATAATTGAATAGTATTTATCTTTCGTAGGATTTAACAAATATGTATTTAATATACCACCAATTAAAGTAGAAAAAACAAAAAGATGTAAAAAGGTATCCGCTTGATTAGTTTTATAGGCAAATGTCATAGAACCTAATACTAACCACACATAAAGCCCTTTCCATAAAAATGTACTTACAATCTCCCATAAAATACTAATTATATTACCAAATATTTTTAAGAATTTATTTTTATATAAACTACTAGGAAGTATTTTATTTATTATTGGCAGGCCTTTTATAGAATATATAATACTATTAACACGATATGTATTTTTTATTTTAAAGGATGTAATAAAAGTCTTTATCATAAATTATTCCTCCTTTAAAGCTTCTATAATTTTATCTTTAAATTTATCGTTATCTAAATTGTTTTTATCTATTTTTTCTAAAACACCTTTATTTAAAATAACTATTTCATCACATAAATCTAAAGCTAACTCCATAATATGAGTTGAAAAAATTATAATATGATCTTTCTTTATTTCTCTTAACATCTGTTTCATTTCTTCTTGCACTACTATATCCAAAGATGTTAATGGTTCATCAAATAACAAAATACTAGGATTAGCAATAATATTTACTAACATTTGCATTTTATTTTTCATACCGTGTGAGTAATCCTTTAACAATTTATCACGATCTTCTTTTTCTATTTTCATAAATTCAAAGTATTCATCAATACTCTTTTCATTTTTTATTCTATCTTTATTTATTTCTATAAAAAATTTTAAGAATTCTCTTGCTGTTAGAAATTCTGGTACATTTGGAGTAGATAAAACATATCCAATATCTTCAGCACTTATTTTTTTTATTTCCTTATCTTCTAGAAAGAAATTACCACTATCAATTGGCAAATCTTCATTTAAACAATTAAAGAAAGTAGTTTTTCCTGCTCCATTTCTTCCAAGTAAACCATATATTTTCCCTTTTTCAAATTCAAAATTAATATCTTTTAATACTTCTTTTTTCTCAAAGTTCTTTTTCAAATTTTTTACTACTAATTTCATAACATTCCCTTTCTACATTTAATTAAAAATACATTTTTATAATATCATAAAATATAAAATAAATCTACAATTTGACTGGATGTACTTAAAATTCTCATTACATTAAAAAAGAGAATCACTGTTTATGATTCTCTTATACTTAAATGATTTTCTTATATAAATAAAATTATTTAATACTTTCTATTGCATCTTTAGTAACTTTATCTTTATCAAATTTATTTATAACTAAAATTACTATTGCTATAATTACTAATATTATTACATAAAGTATTACCCCAAATAACCAATTACCGTTTTGCAACATTTTCACCAGCTAAAGTTGATGTAATAACTGAAGGAAATCTCGCAAAAGTAGAAATAATAATAAATTTTAAAGGTTTTATAGGTAGTAATCCAGCTACATATACTAATAAATCTTTTGGAGTTCCAGGTATTAAAAATAAAATTAGCATTATAAATTCTATTTTCTTTGGATTCTGAAAAACTTTACTATTTTCAATTTTTTCAACTTTGCTCTTATCACAAAAATCATATACAAACTTTCTTCCAAATTTTCTAACTAATAAGAAAATCGTAGTAGATATGATACAAGCTGATAACATTATAAATACTGTTCCCCATAAACTTCCATAGCACATTCCTGCTAATATTTCTATTGGTTCACCCGGAACTATTATCAAAAATATTTGTGCTACTTGAAGTCCAAACAATGAAAGCAACCCCAATATACCTGAATTTTCGACTTTTTCTTTAAAAGTAATTTGACCTTCTAATGTAGATAAATCTTTCATTATTGGAAATAAGTATATTATTATTCCTAAAAATAAACTTAAAACAATTATTGCTAAAAATATTTTAAAAATTTTTACTTTATTTTCTCTACTCATACTATCCCTTCTATTTTTATATGACTTAATAGTTTTTCTTTTAATTTTTCATTTATATTTATAGCAGATGATTGATAATTTTTTAATAATCCATCATATATTATACTTGAATTTTCTAATTTTTTTAAATCCTCTGGTCTTATCATTTCTGGTAAATTATTTTTTATATCTGACTTATCAAGAACATACTTTACAAATTCAGCACAATAAAATGAATTTTCAAAACTAATCCTCATGTTAAATCCAACTGCAAATAGCCCTATTACATTAAAATTATGTAATTGTTTTGAATGTTTTATATACTCTATGATTCCTTTAACATTATTAAATTGTTCTTCTGTAACATCTAAAGCATATATTCTACATACTGTTTTTTTAAATCTTTTAAATGTTCCAAACTTTATTCCTTCATGTACAAATCCACCCCAAAAAGGATTGTATGGATTTAATCTTCCAAAACTATACATTTCCTTTAATTCACTATCTAAAGAAATGGATACATGAGAAAATTCATCTTTTGTATAGTTCTTAATTATTTTTGATAATGTTGTTCCTGTATGTGTTAATACTATAAAAACTTTTTTCATAATTATCAATCTCCATTTATATTTCTGTTAAACTGTACATCTGTTGCTATAAAATAAATTCCATAAACTAATATAAGCATACCAACTACTATTCCTATATTTTTAAATATTTCTTCTATTGTAACACCTACTAAAAATACTTTTCCAACACTTAATATTATAGGAATACTAATTAACATTGGTAATAAAATTGGAAGTACAAAGTAGAAAAATAATTGTTTAAATATTGTTCTATTTATTTCTAGCTCATCCATTCCTAATTTTCTTAATAAGTCATATCTATATTTGTATTTCTCTGAATCACTTAGTTGTTGAATAGCTAACATCTTTTTTATTATTAAAAATTCTATTCATATATTCATCTGGATAATTTTTGTCTAAAAATATATCTAAACGATT
>CALVZC010000063.1 GCA_944372425.1 uncultured Bacilli bacterium | reverse complement strand
ATTATAACACTTTATAACAGTTTGTCAATACCATTTAATTTTAAAAAAGAAAAAACTACTATAATTAGCAGTTTAATCCATTTTATTAAAATTACTTTTCGGAAATTCAACAATAATTTTTGTCCATTCTTTATATTTAGATTCCATTTTTATTGCAAGTCCAAGTTTATTACAAATCTTTTTAGATAAATATAAACCCATTCCTGTTGATCTACTTTTCTTTCTATCACTACCAGTAAATCCTTTTTCAAATACTCTTATTAAATCACTTTCTTTAATTCCACAACCATTATCTAATATTTCTAATATAACTTTATTTTTATCTTCTCTTGCATCAAAAGTAATTATTTTTTTATCTTTTTCCATATATTTAATAGAATTATTTACGATTTGATTAATTACAAAAATAATCCATTTTTCATCTGTTGCTACATCTATGTCTAAATTATTTGTTTCAATAGATATTTTATGTTTTAAAAAGTAGTCTTTATTTTGCATTAAAACTTGATGAACTATGTCTGACAATTTAATACTTTTAATAAAATAATCTTTTTCTGGATTTTCACTTCTTGCATAATAAAGTACCTGCTCCACTAGATTATCTATTTTTTGTACTTCTCTTTTTAGTTCAGTATCTTTATGATTATCACAATATAATAGTAATGCAGAAATAGGAGTTTTTACTTCATGAACAAAACTTTCTATATATTCTCTATAATCCCCATATTTATGTTCCAGTTTAGATATTTCATCATTCATGGATTTTGTTGCTTTTTTCAAAGCATAATAATATGCACTACTTTTTATATCTTTAGGTTTTGTTAAAACTTCAGCAATCAAATATTTTTCTTCTAAATTATCTGTCAACGTTCTAATTTTTTTGTCCTGTTTTATTAGTTTTCTATAACTAATAATAAGATATGAAACCAATAATAACGTACAAAATATAAATAGCGATAACATAACAGAAATATCAAAACCAAGTAAATATCCAAATGCAAATTGAATAAAGATGAAAAGAATATAAAGTAAAATAAGTCCAATTCTTTCTTCTAGGTATTTCATCATATCTTATATCCCTTCCCTCTTATATTTTGAATAAAATTAGGCTTATCAATTTCTTCTAATTTTTTTCTTAATCTATTCAAATTAACATTTAAAATATTATCATCTAAATAATATTTTTCGTTCCAAAGATAATCAAGCAATTCCTCTTTTGAAACAATTTTATCAGGATTTAAAAAGAAATAGTATAAAATATGAAATTCATTTCTTGTTAATTCAGTTTGCTTATCTCCGTTTTTTATAATAGATAAGTGTAAATCCAAAGTAACATCTTTTACTTTTATTTCTTTATATCTAATAGGATCTTGCATTTTTAATGTCCTTTTGATTTTTTCTAGTAATATATCTTTGTTATATGGTTTTGTAATGTAATCATCTCCACCAGATAAGAGACTTTTTAACTCATCTTCATCACTTGTCATACTAGTAACAAATATTATGGGTACATTTTCTTCTTTTTTAATTTTCCTGCAAATATCATAACCATTATCATTAGGTAAATTCACGTCTAATAAAATTAAAGATTTATCTATATTTTTTATTTCTTTTACTATATCTTTAGTAAAATCATCTACTAGCAAAACTTTATAAGAGTGAGTTTCTAATAGTTCTTTTAATTCACTTCTAATTCTTTCATCATCTTCTATGATTAAAATTGCCATAAACAAACTCCTTTCATAATCAACATCCTTTAATATTATACCTTATTATTTTAAAAGAAAAAAGCCCATTACCTAGAGCTTTCATCTTCAATATTGTTTTTGAATGTAATATAAGTTGCTATATAATAAATTCCATAAATAACTAAGAATATACCTATTGTTATAAATATTGTTACCAAATAATTCATTGATGCACTAGTTACTGCATAAAATAATCTATTTATTGAAAATGCAGTTATTATGGCAATGATAATTGGATAAATTATTGGGAACAAGAAATTAGCAGTAATTTGTTTTCTAATAGTTTTATGAATTTGATTTTTTTCAACTCCCAATTTTTCTAACAATTTATATTGATATTTATTTTTATTAGAATCACTTAATGTTTGGATAGATAAAATCGTACCAACTACTGTTATAAATATGAAACTAATATAAAGAAGCGAAAATGAAAATATTGTCATAGCAGATTTATTCATTGCCTCCATATATCCTCTAACAGTAAGTGGGAAGTATTTAGCAATGTAATCACCATCTGGGAACTCATAATAACCTATCTCTTCTAATTTCATGTTATCTTCTTCTGTTGTTTCATTTTTAGTATTAAAAACGTAAAGTTCTGTTACCACTTGCATATTTTTAGCAACATCATCTGGGATAACAATAATGAAACTATTACCTGTTGACCATCCTAATCTAAAATTTTTTATAGTTGTATCTTTTAATGATAATTCTTTACCATTAATAGTAATTTTTTCATTAGATTTTTCTATTTTTTCTAAATACTCCTCAACTGTTTTATCTCCAGTAACAAAATACTCATCATCTTTTAATTCAATAGTATCTACTCCAAGCATTTCTAATAACTTATTATAATCAGAAACTTTTAAGTATGAATCATAATCATATAGACCATTATCTCCAATATCATCAATGTACTTTGATACTTGGTGGGATTTAAGAGTTAATATTTGATAATGTAGTTCATCAGTAATATCATAATTTTGATGGATATAATCTATATACTCCCATGCTTTTTCTCTATTATCGCCGATTCCAGTCCAACTTTCATCTACTTCACTATACATTCCTTCAACTAAAATATCATAAGGTGCTTGTTGCTCTATATTGTTCTCATACGCATCTTTCATAACAAATGACATATTCATACAAATTAGATTTAAGGTAATTAATAATGATAATGTTCCTAGTGCCATACCTATTGTTTTAGATTTTGCTTCAAAGTTTTTTACAACAAACAAATTATCTTTACTATATTTTATTTTCTTTCTCTTACTTATAAAAACTAAAATAAAATCTCCAAGTGTAAATGTAATCCCATATATACTAATTATCAATAAAATGATTGCCACAAGTAAATATAACATCATATAAGGTTCCATTATTTTAAAGAAATAATCACATAAATATAATCCAGTCGCTCCCATAATAACAAATATTATAAACAAAACATTTCTGTATTTTTTCTTTTTCCATATTTTTTCTTCATTTTTCTTTTCTAAATAAAGTAAATCATGAATTTTCATTTTCTTCATTCTATGACTACTTCTAAATAAAGTAAAAGTATAAATTAAAACAAAATATAATACAGAAAGTAATACAGGAGTTAGAGAAATTTTTAATGATATTTGATAAGGCATTTCAAACAGATTCATTACTATGGCAGAAAAGATATTTCCAAAAATAATTCCTATAAAGAAAGATATAATAAATGCTATAATTCCTAAAATAAGATTTTCTAAAAGAAACAAACGATTAATTTGCTTTTTCTCTATACCTAAAATCATATAAGTACCAAACTCTTTACTACGTTTTTCAAACATAAAACGCATTGTATAATTGATAAGCCATGCAATTACAAAGACAATTATTATACTAACAAATATAACTGCATACTTTAAATTATCCATTGTTGCTGAAAGTTCTGTGATCTCTTTTGAAAATGATACAAAGTTAAAAGCAAAAATCAAAGAGAAAGCCATTACTACTGTTACTATATAAATAATATAATCTTTTAAACTTCTTTTAACATTACGAATGGCTAATTTACTTAACATTGCTTACATCTCCACCTAATAGTGTTAATACATCTAATATTTCATTAAAGAACTCTTTTCTTGATTTTTCGCCTCTTCTTATTTCATTAAATATCTTTCCATCTTTTAAGAACAATACTCTTTCACAAAAACTTGCACTAAATGAATCATGTGTAACCATTAAAATAGTAGCATTTAATTTTTTATTCATCTCTTCCATTGTTTCTAATAACATTCTACTGCTTTTAGAATCTAATGCTCCTGTTGGCTCATCTGCTAAAATTAGTTTTGGCTTATTAATTAATGCTCTGGCACAAGCACATCTTTGTTTTTGTCCTCCTGATACCTCATAAGGATATTTATTTAGTATCTCCGATATACCTAATTTACTTGCAATATCTTTTACTTTTTTATCTACTTCATTTGGATCATCCTTATTAATAATTAAAGCAAGAGAAATATTTTCTGAAATAGTTAACGTATTTAATAAATTAAAATCCTGAAAAATAAATCCCAAATTTTCTCTTCTAAATTTTGCAAGTTCTTTTTCTTTTAACTCTGTTATATCTTCGCTTCCGACATAAATATGTCCACTTGTTACCTCGTCTATTGTAGATATACAATTTAAAAGAGTTGTTTTTCC
>CALVZC010000062.1 GCA_944372425.1 uncultured Bacilli bacterium | reverse complement strand
AGGATAACCAATAATTATCTTGCATATGAGGTGTAAATATGAAAAGTACTAATACATTAGTTCTAAACCCTACCGAGAATTTTGTGATGAATATTAAAGATGATTTTGAGTTGCTAGAAGGGTTATATATCTCGGATAACCTTCGTGACAAAAATGATAAAATAATTTTTGGTGGACGAAATGAATATTCTCAAAAATTAAAATTTATGAAAAAAGATTGGTGCGAGCGGTTAGGAGCTACAGATATAGATTTTCGATTCTTATCAGGATTGCACGCACACATAATTACCTTTATGTCAATAGGGAATATAGGCGACACTGTATTGTTATTACCCGAAACTGCTGGGGGGCATTATTCGACGGAAGCCATCTTAAAACGGTTGGGATACAATGTTGTTTGTGCAATTCCAGATAATAAGAATTATTGTGTAGATATATCTCAAACAATTGATTTAATTAACAAATTTCACCCAAAATTTGCTTTTATCGATAGAAGCGAGGGCTTATATTATGAGGATTTTTCTTGGGTGAAAAATACAGGAATCCCATATTGCATATTTGATGCATCACAATATTTATCACAGATTATCACAGGACTATACAAATCTCCTTTTTCTTGTGGCTTCGACTTACTCCTTTCCTCTACACACAAAAATTATCCTGGTCCGCAAAAGGCGTTTTTAGCTACTAAAAATGATAACGAATATTGGAATCGATTAAAATTTGGTAGCAACACATATATTTCCAATTCACATCCCAAAGAAATGTTTCGAGTAATCTCAACAATTACGAATTTCGATAAACTAAAAGAATATAGCCGATTAATGTTAGAAGCAAGCAATTATTTGGAACAGGCTCTTTATAAAGAAGGATTTCCCATTATTCAAAAAAGTAAAAATAATATTCCTACACAACATATCTGGGCCACTTTTAAAAGCAAAGAAAAAACATATAAAGTATATACCGAACTGGAAAAAATCGGGCTTCTAACAAATTATAGATTGCTCCCTTATGATTTAGGATATGGACTAAGAATTGGCATAGGGGGAGCAATTCAGCAAGGACTAAGATTGGAACATATCAGTGACTTAGCAATAATATGTTCAAGATGTTATAAATACGGATATTCTTATTCGTTATATGCAGCCACACAAGATCTAATGCATGCAATTTTTCAAAAGGGCAAGTTGATCTAAATTATTGTAAAATAATAGGATAATACTTAAAAAATCTTAATATTAAATCAGAATTGATATTTTTCATGTCTAAAATAAAATTTATCATTTCATACTCTCTATAGTAGTTGATATCCATTAGTCCTTGGAGAGCTGATTTAAATTTAGATATTGCTGTTTGCTTTTCAATGTTTTGTAAATCCGAAAAAAAGTCAATGAATACGCGAATAAAGTCAATCCTATACATTCCATAATGGTTCCCAAAATTTTTATAGATATTAAATCCATTATTTAGGCTTTCTCTACATTTTTTTATTATACTCTTTTCGCTATGTTCTAAATAATTAAGGTAATAATTTATGAATTCAGCTTTACAAATTACGCATTCAATAAAAGCCAAATGCAAGTCATTATCGTTTTCAGCAAATTGTTTCCTTAAACTATATAAATCATCTAAAATTTTAATGATTTGTACATTACTGCATAGCAATAATTCATTTTTCCTTATCGATACGGTTATCCATGCTTTGTCACCATATTTTCGGAAATTAAATTCGCATTTTGAATATTCCGCTATTGCAATATTTAAAACATCGTTTAGATTTGGATTTTCCCCATATTTATCATCGCAATTATGGACAAGATTACGATAAAATCCCAATTGAAAAATCAAATCATAATGTAAATAATGAGCTTTTACTAAAAGATTATAAAAATCATCATACTCGATATGATGTTCTTTTAAATTACTTGCTTCCATGCTTTTTTTAAATTGATTGAACATCGAAATATTAATTCGGCCGTGCAAAAAATATACTCTAGCTAAATCAGAAAACATTCTTCTTAAAACGTGATAATAATTAATACTATTTTTGTTTTCTATTTCTGAATATTGGGTAACGATACCTAATAGTCTATCATAATTAAATTCTCCTTTTTCTATATTAATATGTTCAATCCAATATTTCCCCTGTAAATTGACAAATGCATCTTTGGAATTTGAAATTTTAATGATTTCACTAAGATCCGGATCGTAATGATGCTGAATTTCAAAAAGGAGGAGATATGAAAGTTGTTTATCAATAACGTTAGTGGATTTTTGTATATAGGTCTTCAAATAATTAGCCGCCTGTTGTCTGTTACCGACTTTTTCATTTAAATATCCAAGCTCCATAGAAAAATCGTAATGATATTGTTTATCTAATAATAGAATATCATTCAAATTATTTAATAAATAATTAAAATTACCTAAATTAAAAGCTTCAATGAATGATTGTTTTGAGTATTCTTTATGTAAAAGTAAAGTGTTTTCACAATCGTTGAGCCATTTTTCGGATGCATTTAGCACATTATTATCATATAAGGATATAACTTTTAAATAAACATCTGATTTGCGATACAAATTCAAAAAATAATTCGTAATTTGACGGTCAATATAGATATGTTTATTTAAAAAAGGAAAGATATAGATAATTTTCGAATTAATAAGAATATGTATATTTGTAATAAAGGCTTTTAAATTAAAGCCAAGTTGCTTATATATTCTTTTTATAATTTCTATATTGACCAACTTTGAATATCTGCTAGCTACAATAAAACAAACAAATAATGATTTTATATCAGAGTCATCATTACTCAATAGCTTATCTATCACTTCTTCTCCACAAGACATGATGATATTATTGAATATGTTTTTCAAGTAAAGGTCTTCGATATTATGTTTTTTAAAGAAAAATTTCCGTTCTAACGAAAATTCTTTATTTATATTGCTTATGGAAGAGCCATCAACAATATAAGGTTTGTGATCGGTATTAAATAATATATGATTATTAAAAAAAGGATTGTTTCTATTGCTAATAATTGTAATTACTTTTGCACAACAAATGTTTGATTCTATAATTGGATAAATTATGCGATCCCATAATTTAATTTGTGAAATCTGCGGCATATCACCAATATCGTCAATAAATATATAATTATTTTTGTATTTCCCTAATAGATATTTTGTTATAAACGACTCGATTTGTTTATCACTATATGATTTACATAAATATACGGCTTTTTTATTAATTTGCTTGTATAGTGTTATTTTATTTATACATTGATCAAACAAGAGCATAATTACAGTAGTTTTTCCACTATTATCATCTCCTGTGATGTAGAAAAGATTATTTTCATTTTTATCTAAATTTTCAATATAGTCATGAATAATTTTTACTTGCGATTTATATGGAGTAATATGATTGCTATTATACAAATTAATTAACTGATATTTTATCCATGAGTCTGAAAAGTATTTATTAATTAACTTATAAATTATAGTTTCAATTCTACAAGAAATATTAATAACATATGTTCTTATTTTAGGAATAGAGGTCAGACCAGTTACAAATATTAGCTCCGCAAATGCTGAGATAATAGCACTAACAATGTTTGAATTGCTTCGATTAATAAAGCTTAATAAATTGCTACATGATTTTATTATAATATTAAAAACTAATCCTATGAGTAATATTAATAAAGCCCATGGTAAATAGGAGAGTATTTTTGATATAAATTTGAGATAGTCAATTTTTTTAAATTTGTTTTTCATAATTATTATTCCTTTGATAATGAGGAGTTTGCAAATGAAATATTATAATGATTTTGAATATACTTTATCAAAAAAAATATGTGAAAGCTTAAACATAAACATTTGTAAAATAACCTCCAACTATTGTCTAACAATTTTGAAACCGGAATGCCTTTTGACCAATAAAGTTCAGCAAACACTAAATATCTATAGAGAATATGGCTACCAGCCTGTATATATAAAAGTAAAAAAATTATGTGAAGAACAAGTTTTGTCATTGTGGAAATATGGATGGGGAAACGCGACACTTTCTAGAATAGTCATGAACTATATAACAATGTGTTGGAATTATTGCGCAATCATCATACTAAAAAGTGCAAACAGCTTAACTGATGCCTGTGAACACTTAAATTCCTTTAAGGGCCCTTCAGTTTCTACTGCAAATAATCCTACTACTAATTTGATTAGAAGCAGACTGCATTCTTTGAACAATTTTCTAAATTTTGTGCATATTTCAGATTGCGCTAATGATTTGTTAAGAGAACTTCCAATTTTGTTTGCTCATAACGAGCTGATTGAATTAGGCAATATTATAAATCAGGATTTAACTTTAAATGAAAAAGAAGTGCAAACAATCTTACAACCATATATTAGCCATTATAAAATAGAAGATCCTGATAAGCTTTTTAGGAAATATGTCAATAGTGTTTCGCAAAACAATGTTTATATGACGAAGCAGTTGGCTGTTGCATTAAAATCTGCATATGAAAACAAAACAATCTCGATAGATCTGCTTTTTGAATTAATCGATAAAAAAGCACTATATTGGTCCTGGGAAACAATAGTTATCTTTTCCCAGTATATTGATTATACATAATTATTGGTTATCCT
>CALVZC010000061.1 GCA_944372425.1 uncultured Bacilli bacterium | reverse complement strand
TCAAAAAGTAACATATCCAAACAAAGAGGAAATATGTGAATTTAAAACAGATGAAAATGGTGTATTTATCACTCCTTATCCTTTAATGAGTGGAACTTATAAAATTGAAGAATTAACAAGTCCTGATGGATATTTATTAAATCAAGATGGTGTTATTTTTAGAATTGATGAAAATAGTTCAATTATTGAAGATGATGAATATGGTAAATATATAGAAATAGAATTTGCTAATGATAAAATAATGGGTGAAGTTGTAATTGAAAAAACAGGAGAAGCATTTACTATTGAAAATGGAAAATTCACTTACAAAGATGTTAAATTAAGTGGTGTAGAATTTTCAATTTACGCTAACGAAGATATTACAACATTAGATGGAGTAACCCATTATAAAAAAGGTGAATTTATTAAATCTATTGAAACAGGAGAAGATGGCATAGCAATATTTACAGATCTTTATCTTGGAAAGTATTTAATAAAAGAAACTAAAACATTAGATAATTATGTTATAGATACAACAGAACATTTTGTTGAATTAACTGAAATAGACAATAAAACTGCTATTGTGTCAGAAACTTTACAATTAAAGAATGAATTAAAAAAAGGCGATTTAGAGTTTACAAAAACTGATTTAGTTAATGGAGAACCTATTCCAAACACAACTATTGAAGTTTATACAGAAGATACAAACGAACTAATTTTTACAGGAACAACTGATGAACAAGGTATGATAATTATTAAAAATTTAGTAGCAGGTAAAAAATATTATATTTTAGAAAAAGAAAGTGCGACAGGCTATTTAATTACAGATGAAAAAGTATCTTTTGAAATAAAAGAAAATGGTGAAGTAGTAAAAGCAGAAATGAAAAATAAGCCAATTACAGGAACTCTAGAATTTACGAAAATTGATTTATCTACAGGAACTCCTCTACCTAATACTTTAATTGAAATCTATAACGATAAAGATGAATTAGTATTTTCAGGAAGAACGAATGAACAAGGTATGATAATTATTAAAGATATAAGATATGGTCGTTACTATATTTTAGAAAAGGAAGCCCCTGAAGGATATATTCTTAATGAAGAAAGAATGTATTTTGAAATAAGAGAAGATGGAGAAATCGTTAAAGCAACTATGGAAAATGAAAAAGTAGTGGTAGAAGTTCCTAATACAGGAATAAATGATTATCATATTATTGAACTAATTGGAGGAATTTTAATTATAAGTGGAATAGGAGTTGTTGCTTATTATGTTAAAAAGAAAAGAAAATAATAAGAACAAAGATAAAAAGAGTCAACTTTTAATAGTTGGCTCTTTACTTATCTTATTAGGATTAGGTGTAATAATTGGAAAAATTTATCTTGACATAAGGTCAGATAATTTAGAAAAAATTGCAATAGTAGAATTTTATGAAGAACAAGAAGAAATAAACAATAATATATCTTCCGAAAAAGAAGAAGAAACAAATATTGAAAGAGAAGAAGTAAAAAGTACAACACCATTAGATTATATTGCTGTCTTAAAAATACCAAGCATTGGTTTAGAAAAGGGATTAGTTAGTAAAGACAGTTACTATAATAATGTTAATAAAAATATTAAGATACTTGATGAATCTGATATGCCAGATGAAGAAAATGGAAATGTAATATTAGCAGCACATAGTGGTAATGGGAAAAATGCTTTCTTTAAAAACTTAAATAAATTAGAAATAGATAATATAGTTAGTATTTTTTACAATGGCAATGAGTACAGATACAGAATGGTTAATACTTATGATGTAGAAAAAACAGGTACTGTACAAATTTTAAGAAATGCTCAAAAGAATACTTTAACTCTTATTACTTGCCGTCACAATACTAATAAACAGATTGTAATCATTTGTGAATTAGTTGAAAGAATATAGGAGGTTAGCAATGGAAACAAAAAATTATCTTAATCAAATAACTAAAACATTAGATAAATTATTTAGTGCAGGGTTTAATACTGAAAAAAAGATATTAGCAATGCAATTAGAAGATTTAGAAAAAATAAACAATCTTACTTCATCAGAGATGATGATAATAATAGAGTTTAAAAGGTCTATTAAAAATAAGCAAATAATCGCTTTTTTAAGTGGTTATAAAGAGAAAGGAAATGATAAGAATGAAAAAATTTGAAATAGATGTAGATATTAATGGAACTATTACTTTTGAAGTGGAGGCAAAAAATAGAAAAGAAGCCCAAGCAAAAGTAGATGATATATTGAAAAATACTTCTGTAAAAGAGGCAATAGGACAATATAGAAATAATATAGTTTTAAATCAAAGAGTAAAACAAGATAAAGATATGGAAAGATAGGAGGAAAATGATATGGCTTATTCAAAAAGAATACCACCAATTAAAATAAAACTAAACATAAATGAGTTTAATAAACTTAATGAGATATTGGAAAATATAATAAATTCTGATAATGAACTTTATTCAAAAAAATCATCAAAATTAAAAGAAAAATTGTTAAGATATAGTGTTCCAATAAAAAATGAAAATGAAGAAACAAAAGTAGATATTAGACTTTATAACAATGAAATAGTAGATTTATTTTATATTTTATTTTATGGAATAGAGGATATGATTTCTGTTGAAACAAATTACTTTGATGTATTATTGCAAGTAAGAGAAAAAATAAAAGAAGAAAAAATGGCAAATGAATAAATAGTCTAATTTAGAATAGGAGGTGTAATATGGCAAGTAAATTAAGACTAATTACAGACCTTTATGGAGAAACTTTAACTAAAATAAGCAGTTCTCCTGAAGATTGGATGTCTTTTTTGGAATGTGCTGCAATGAACTACAAATATCCTTTCAATGATCAAGTTTTAATTTATGCACAAAAACCTACGGCAATAGCCTGTGCAAAAATAGAGGCTTGGAATAAAAAAGTTGGTAGATGGGTTAATCGTGGTGCAAAAGGAATTGCTCTTTTGTCTGAAGAAAATGGTTATACTAATTTAAGATATGTATTTGATATTGCAGATACCAATAGTAAACTTGGTAAAAGTTTTAGATTATGGTCAGTTTCAAAACCTTATGAATTAGATATTATTGAGTCATTAGAAAATAAGTACGGAGAACTTGCTGATAAAAGTTCTCTGGGACTTGCAATTAAGTCGGTATCAAAAATAATTGTTGAAGATAATATACAAGATTATTTAGATGATTTAATATTCTATAAAGAAAATAGTTCTCTTGAATCATTAGATAATGAAAATATAAAAGTATTATTTCAAAAGGCATTAGAAAATAGTATTGCATTTTCAATAATTAAAAGATGTGGATTAAATCCAAATGAATATTTTACAAGTAGCGATTTTAGTGATTTATTAAATTTTGATAGTTTTGATACAATAACGAGAATTGGTGTAGCAACAAGTGAAATATCCGAAATGGGACTTCGTGAAATATATAATACTATTAAAAATCTGCGAATTAATGAAATAAATAAAATTCGCACATTTGATATAGACAGTAATTTATCTTATGATATAAGCGAAAGCAGAAATACTATTGAAAGGAGGAATAATAATGAATATAACTTACACACGTCAAGGGGATTACGAGATACCGAACTTAACAGTACCGGAAAACAAGATTCAAGTGGAGGGCAAATACGCAATGATGAGGTTAAGATACTTGAAAGAGAACAAGAAATCTCTATACACAACTCTACTAATGAGCAATCAACTTCCACAACATTTAATGCATATTCAACAAACAGCAATGGAGAGGATAGAACAAATAGTATCAGAGATGAAAGCCAAAGAGAATATAACAGAGAATTTGAAACAACAAGACCAAATGAAGTGGGTACAAATGATGAACAACTTGAAGTTGTCAGCAGAGGAGATAGTAATGAACGAATTGATTTACGCTTAAATGTTTATAATGCAACAGAACATCATCCTTATGTTGTAGTAGAAGAAAAGATAAATCAAATATTAAGTACAACCCCACATATAAGAAAATCAAACAAAGAAATAAAAGATTATTTTGCTAATGAGAAAGATATTAGTAAAAGAGCAGAATTTCTTAAAGAAATGTTTAATTCAGATTATACCGGTGTTATAGTTGATGACCAGATGTATGGTTATAAAACTTTTGACAACGGTATTTTATTTTGGAAAGGTAATTTTTTATCAAGAGATACAGAAACTTTAGTAAGTTGGGAAGATTTAACTTATCATTATGATTCAATGATATTGCTAAATCAGTTAAATGATAGAATTGAGCCTTTGCCAAGTATAACAGACCAATTAAGTTTTATTGATGACAATAGTGAAAAGATGGTGTCAGATTTAGAATTTACTCAAGAATTCATAGATAAATATTTAACTGAACAACATACCGAAACAAAGTACAGAACTTATGAGGTATTTCAAAAAAGTTTATCAACAGAAGAAAATATAAATTATCTTAAAAATTCTTATGGTATGGGTGGAGCAACTCATACTGTAAAAGGATCTGGTATAGGTGTTAGTTATGATGCAAAAGGAATGCGTTTTAATCGTGGTTATTTTGATGCTAGTGCTAAAGAACAATTGTTTAAGTGGAATTATATTGCCAATAGAATAAAAACGCTTATTCACGAAGATAGATACTTAAATAAAAAAGAATTAGAAGAATATCCTAATTGGCTTGAAAAAGAAGAACAAGAAAGAGAGTTTATAGAGG
>CALVZC010000060.1 GCA_944372425.1 uncultured Bacilli bacterium | reverse complement strand
ATTTCGGACTTTGATGAGTTAAAAATACCCCCTAAAAATCAAAACTCCTTTTAGAAATTGTTAAGTCAATTTTCTTTTAGGAGTCTTCTATGTTAAAAGGTTTGACTAATAATAATACTTATAGCAAATTAAATAATATAAAAGATTTTTTAAAAAACTTATTATGCCTTTTTTTAGAAATCAAGTATGCAGTTATATCATGTGTACTTGATTTTTTTCATATTATAGAACTTCACTGTCGTAGCCCACCTAAAATTCATTTCAAAAAATTTGAAATGAATAGGAGGAAAGACAGTGCAATACGAAGTAGATAGTTATACTTTAGAATATATAGAAGATGAAAATAAATATTACATATCATTTGTAGATAGTGCAGAGCAAGACTGTAGAATTCAAATTGATAAGGAAATATTTGATACATATATGAAATCAAAGAAAGCATATACAAAGATAAAAAATGAAACAAGTAGACATCTAGAACATTCTTTATTAACTGATGAAGAAATATATAATAGAGCTTTTGATCCAGTTGAAAGTGTAGAAGAAACTGTTATAAAAAATATAGAAAAAGAAAAAATCAATCAAGCAATGCAAAAACTTACAGAAGCTCAATATAGAAGAATAGATTTACATATTGTAAATGAAATTACTATAAGAGATCTAGCTAAAATAGAAAAAGTACAAAAAAAGCAAATAGAAAAGAGTCTTCAATTAGGTTTTAAAAAATTAAAAAAAATTTTTAAACAATAGGGGGGACAAAATCAATTTTTATGAGCAAATAAGTGAAGGGGTAAGAATTACTCTTTCACTTATTTGTATTTTAAAAATAAACGCACATTGAAAATTGAATAACATTCATTAAAAAACATCTATTATCTAAGCTAGTTTAAATAGAGAATCAGAACTTTATACTAAAATATAAGTTAGCGACTTATAAGGCGATGAAGATAATATTAATAATGATACTCTTGTCCAGTCATAGTTCGAGCGTTAAAAGCGTCCCAAGCATTGAGGGCAAATCTGGAATACCAGGTAGGTGAAAATCCTGTGAATGATTTAGCTAATCATTTTTTAATGAATTAAATATAAATAATAAAGTGGAGGAAAAAATGATTATTGTATGTATATTATTATTTTTAATTAGTTTATTTATGTACTTAATAATTGTTGGCGGTAATCTAAATAAATCTGATTATGAAAAAATGTTAGAAGATGAAGAACAATTAAAATATATAAAAAGTTATAAAAATAAAGTGGAGGATAAAAATTAAATGGAAAAAATTTTTATAGATAGAGAAAATGGTATAGCATATACTGTTTTAGCAATATATAGCATTTATCATAGTGCTAATAAAGAAAGAACAATTAATGAACTTGTAGATGAAATTAGGACTATGTTTGATGTTCATAACAATCAAGAACAATTAATGAAATTAATGAAAAGAATTATGTCAAAAAAAGAAAAACTAATGATAACTGTAGATGTAAAGGTAAAATAGTTTTAGATTTTTACAAAAGATTTCCTTCATTTTATATAAAAAATATGTTAGATATTATTTCAATGATTATATTTATAATTTTTATGATATTGTTATGTATGATTTTGATAAATTGAACTATTATCCGAATAATAAACAATTAAATATTTGTCAAGTGTGCAAATCTATTATTTATTTTAGATTTGCACCTTTGTTTTTACTAATGAAGATATGCTAAATTTATAATACAAAATAGTGAAAGGAGTCATATAAGTATGTCTTTTTTGAAATATCAAAAACAAAGTCCAGAATTTCTTAGCAATTATCTAAAATACAAGAGATATATAGATTTCGGTGCTCAAACTACTACTGATGAAACTTTTTTTGATTTAAGAACTCTATTTAGATATGTTAAATTATATTTATATGATAAAAATAAACTAGTAAATATAACAAAAGAAGAATTTAAAAAAATAGATATAACAGATGTAACTATAGAAGATTTGGAAAAAATGAATCAAAACGATTTGCAAAATTATCTTTTCTTTTTAGACAGTACTTTAGAAAATGTTAGTAAAACAAGGAATAGAAAGTTAGCCTCTATGAAACGATTATATGAATATTTAGAAACAAATAATCTAATTAATGTAAATCCTACAAAATGGATGCAATCTGCCACAATTGAAAAAAGACAACCTAAATATTTAGATTTAAAAGAAAGCAAACAATTACTTGCCAATACTATAAATTCTGATAGTAGATACAAAATAAGAAATTATGCAATAATATGTATATTTTTAAATTGTAGCTTAAGACTTTCTGAATTAGTAGGAATTAATTTAACGGATTTAAAGATAGATAACAGTGAACAATCATTAAGAGTTACAGGAAAAGGAAATAAGCAAAGAATTTTATATCTAAATAGTGCTGTTTGTGAAGCTATAAATACTTATTTAAAAGTTCGACCACCATTAGATAAAAGTAACAAAGATTATAATGCTTTATTTCTTAGTTCAAGAGAAAAAAGGATTTCTCAAAGGTCTGTTCAAGACATTATTAAATCGGAACTCAAAGAATTAATGGAATCGAAAGGAAAAGAAAGTGCAAAATATCATACACATACATTAAGACATTCTTGTGCAACACTTCTTTATAATGAAGCTAATGTAGACATATTTGTATTAAAAAGAATTTTAGGACACGAATCTTTAGTAGCAACAGAAGTTTATACGCATGTTTCAGATAAAAAATTAAGAGAATTAATGCAAAATTTTAATATTTTAAATAGGAAGGATTAATATAATATGAGTGAAATAAAAAAACCTAATTTTGTTGAAGATTTTGCTAATTACTTAGTTGCAATTAAAAATCTATCACAAACATACATAAAAAATATGACTGTTACAATAGAGCAGTTTTTAGAGTTTATTAATGTTCATAAGTTTAAAAATAAATATAATTCTATAGAAGATATTACTTTAAACGAAATTAGAAGCTTAAATAATAGCGATATATATAGTTTTATATTCTTTTTAGCTGAATCACACTATCAAAATAATTCAAGAGTTATAAAAATTGAACATTTAAAAACATTTTTTGATTACCTTTTTAGAATAAAACATACTATTTTTAAAGAACCCTTTAAAAAAATTAATAGTGAAAGAAAGTTGGTTAAGAAATTGCCAAAATATTTATCATTAGAAGAAAGTAGAAGACTTCTAAAAATTTATGAAAATAGTACAGATGAAGTTGAAATTAGAGACAATGCAATGCTACATCTGTTTTTAAATTGTGGTCTGCGACTGTCCGAAATAAAAAATTTAAACATAAAAGATATAAGCTTAACTGATAATAAATTCACTATAATTGGTAAAGGTAATAAAGAAAGAACAAATTATTTAAATTTAAAAACAAAAGAAGCTCTTATGAAATATTTAAAAATAAGAGATAATTTTAGTAAAAATAATAAAAATGATGATAAAACTCTGTTTCTAACTTGTTATGGATACAGAATGAGTCAATTTACTATAAATAAAATTGTAAAACGAGCATATAGAAAAGCAAATTTGGATGATAAGGTATATACTGTTCATACATTGAGACATACCTGCGCAACCATTTTATATAGAGCTGGAGTTAATATTAAAACAATACAAGAACTATTAGGACATGTTCAAATTGATACTACAGAAATTTATACACATTTAAATGATCAAGAGGTTAAAGAAGTTATGCTTAATCATCCATTAGCACAATTTAAAATAGCTGATGCTCTTGCTTATTGCGCTTAAATAAGATATAATAAGGAGGAACTCATGAAAGAATTAGAAGTTAAATTCGATACAAATAATATTCATTCTGTAGAATTAAATCTACTAGATGGACAAGTCGAAATAATTTTAAGAGCTTTAGAGTTATATGCCTATAATTTGGATTATATGTTAAACAGTAACGACTCTACTAATGAAATTATGCAAGAAAAAACAGCTTTACTAAAATATACTTATGAACAAGTATTAGCAACTCAAGCAGAACAAGTCGCTAGTAAGAGTAATAACATAGATAACATACCACAAATAGGTAAATTAATAATAAAGGATGGTATAAAAAATAATGGATTATGTGTTGAATTAAATGTTGGATAAGAATTTTCAATATAACGAAAAATTACAGAGTGGGAGAGAGGGGTAGTTTAAAAAATTAATAGTTTAAATATTTAAATAACTATAATAAAAATAAAAAACTATTTAAAACCTTCTACCAAAAATTCTATATAATAATTTTTACAAAACAAAATCATAAAAATTTAAAATTTAAAATTTAAGATAAAATTTTTTATAAATTAATAAATTATAATAACTCAAATAAAATGTCAGAAAATTTTGTGCAAAGTTTAATTTATAAAAATTATATTTTAAAAACGAACAAAGATTTTTAATTTAAGTTTATAAAAATTTATATACTATAAATATAATTTTTTTGTTAGAACTAAATTCTTATAATAATTTGTACATAGAAAAATTTATATGCATTAAGCTCTAAATTCGTTTTTAAGGCATTTTTATATTAAAGTAGTATAATTACATATTTATAAAATAAGCATAAATATTATTATAGTTACAGTTTATTAAACAAAAATAGTAAAAATACTGTAAAATATACTGTTTATAGATATTATCTAAAAATGCTGAAAATGCCAAAATAAACGACGCACGAGAATCGTTTTTAAGCCGTTTTTATTTTTTAGACATATAGTTTGTTGTCTGCAAAATAAGGTAAATAAACAGTTTTAAAGGATTTATAAATTTTTGATACAAATTTAAGATTATAATGTTAATTATATAGAAAAAATATAAAGTAATATAATAAAAAATTATAACAATAAAAATTAAAGCACTAGAAACAAATTTAAGACAGTTTATTATATAAGTAATATAAGTTATTAAATAATAAGCTATAAAAGTGTTAAAGGAATATAAGTAAACAGTTATAGCAATAGTTAGAAGGACACCTGTAGAGGCAGTCCATATATTTTGGACCTATACCTTATTGCGCAAAACTTT
>CALVZC010000059.1 GCA_944372425.1 uncultured Bacilli bacterium | reverse complement strand
GCAAAAGTAACAGCAAATATGACATTTAAAGCAATATTTGCTAAAGATGAAAACAACAATGAAATACCTGATTCTAGAGATACTTATTTTACTGTAACGTTTTTAGATGATGATGGTACTACTATTATTGATTCTTCAGAAGTTTTGTCTGGACTTTCAGCAACAGTACCAAATAATCCAGAAAAAGGAAGTACAGCACAATATAATTATTCATTTATCGGATGGTATAAGGGTGAAGTTCAAATTACAGATTTCTCAAATATTCAAGAAGATTTAACCGTTACAGCAAAATATAGTGAAACAGTAAGAAAATATAAAGTAATATTTAAAGATTACTATGGTCAACCTATTAAAGAAGTAACTGTTGATTACGGTACTAGTGTAGAAGCTCCTAGTGTTGCTACAGAAATTAAACTATCTGGACAAAATTCTATAGTTGAGTTTACTGGATGGAGTACAAATGAATATTTATGTGTTAAAAGAGAATTAGTAGTAAAAGCAGAATATAATATGTTAAAATCTTCAACTACAACATTATATAAGTTACCAAGTTATTTAATTCGTCAAGAAGATGGAGGCGCAGATGATAGAGAATTTAGTTCATTAGCTGAAATTACTATTAAAGATGATGCTGAAGGTAATCTTGGTAAAATAATGTCAAACACTAAAGAAGGAGAGTATAAACTTGCCGTTGGTAAGGATGACGTTTTAAAATACTTAACAGAGGAAAGCAGAACTATTGTTGAAAATAATAATGCTGATATTTATGTTTTAAAATATAATCCAAAAGATGGTTGGCATTTAGATTGTCAAATTAATAATGAAGATATTGCAGTATATCGTAATGGAAATAATGGATTAAAGGTAATAAGCAATTCTCATAATATTACAAAAGTTGAAAGATATGAAAAAAAACATGCAATCTTTCAGAGACCGAAATGGGTAAAACAAGAAGAACATAATGCAATTAATCAATCAGCAGGTATTTATATTATTTCAGATTTTAGTGTTAATATTGAAGGTAATAATAGTATGTATCGTATTTATTATGACAACAATAAATATGTAGATTATTATTGGAATGAACAATAAAAAAAAAGAGTAAATAATTTTATTAATAGTAATTAATTATTTGCTCTTTACTTTTAAATGTAGGTGATATTATGGCATATATTAGATATAAAGAAGTAACAAAACATTTTAATTTTTCAAAAGTAGTTGAATTAAAAAGTCTTCCATCATATGTTAGTGATTATGTATATGATTCTGAAACAATTTTAGCAGCATATAAAGTAGGTCGTGATCATGGAATGATTACTGACAAAAAAATAGTTTTGTTTGATAAATCTATATCTTTTAGACCTAAGAAAGAAATTACAACAATACCGTATCGTTCAATATCTGCTCATTCTGTTATTTTTCATAATAACACAGCTGAGATATATTTATTATTAGATAGTGGACATCCATTATTATTAAAATTTTCTAATATGAGCGCTGAAGATAAAGTAAGACTACGATTATTATATAATGCGATGTCTTCAATAATATGTGGTGAAAAAATTCCAAATACAATACTTAAAAAATTATTAGATAAAGATTTTAGTATAAAAACAAAAAATAAGGAGGATTAGTTATGAAAGAAAAAAAAGTTAAAGTTGAACAAGAAGAAGATTTTTTTGATGAAAAGCCTAAAAAGAAAAATAATGATGAAACAAAAGAAAAAAGCATACTTTCTAAAACATTAAATATAATACTTTGGGTTGTTCTATTTGCTTGGATGGCATTAGTCCTTGTTGATTATTTTAAGGTTAGAAATGAAGAAGAACCAATATTCTGCTGGTTTAATAATCATACAACAACATATGAAAATGGTACTGTAAAAGAATGTACAGGATTAGGATATAAAGTTATAAATTATAATAGAGAAGATTATAAAGCTATTGAATTTGGACCATTTTGGATTAAAGATAGAACAGCAGAATAAAATTAGAACTTAGAACTTATTTAAGTTCTTTTTTTATTTTTGTGATATAATGTAGACAATAGGAGGTAATTCGATATGAGATGTGTAGGAACTGTTGTAAGAGGAATTAGAACACCAATTATAAAGGAAAACGATGATTTAGCAAGCATTGTTGTTAATTCACTTATGAAAGCCAAAGAAAATGAAAAATTTGAATTTAAAGATAAGGACATTGTTGCCATAACAGAAGCAGTTGTTGGGATTTCTGAAGGTAATTATGTAACAGTAGATGATATTGCCGAAGATATAAAAAATAAATTTCCTAATAAAAAAATAGGATTGGTTTATCCAATATTAAGTAGAAATAGATTTTCTATGATTTTAAAAGGTATAGCACGAGCAATGAATAAAATTACAATGTTGCTTAGTTTTCCTTCAGATGAAGTAGGAAATGGTATATTAGATGAAGAAATATTAGAAAATAGTGATTTTAGTTTATCTAGTGTTATAACAGAGGAACAATATAAAAAATATTTTGGTAATTATCTTCATCCTTTTACTGGAATAAATATGGTCGATTTTTATAAAGAACTAGTTGAAAGTGAAAACTGTAAGATAGAATTCGTTTTTTCTAATAACGCTAAAACTATTTTAGAGTATACAAAAGATATCTTAGTATGTGATATTCATACTAGATTTAAAACAAAAAAAATATTAGAAGATGCTGGTGCTAAAACTATTTATGGTTTATCTGAAGTAATGAACAATCCAATAAATGGTAGTGGATATAATAAAGAATATGGACTTTTAGGCTCAAATAAAGCAACTGAGGAAAGATTGAAATTATTTCCAAAATCTGGTGATAAACTTGTAAAAGAAATTCAAGATAAATTAAAAAAACTAACCGGAAAGACAATCGAAGTTATGGTATATGGTGATGGTGCCTTTAAAGATCCTATTGGACATATTTGGGAGCTTGCTGATCCAGTAGTATCACCTTCTTACACAAGTGGATTAATAGGAACACCAAATGAATTAAAATTAAAATATATTTCTGATAATAAATTTAAAGATTTAGAGGGTGAAAACTTAAAAGAAGCAATAAAAAATGAAATTAAAAATAAAGATAATAATTTAAAAGGTAATATATTATCGCAAGGAACAACACCTAGAAGATTTACTGATTTAATAGGTTCATTATGTGATTTGACTAGTGGTTCTGGAGATAAAGGAACACCGGTAGTATTTATTCAAGGATATTTTGATAATCTTTCTGATGAATAAAATAAGTTAAACAAAATAAATTAGTAATAAAACTTTTTAATGGATACATTATTTATTAAAGAATATTATTTATATAAAAAATATAAGATATAATAGGTGGTTTTATGAAAAAAAAACTCGGTTTATATCTTTTTTTTACTGCAATTATTTTAATTTTATTTGGACTTATTATGATATATTCAGCATCCAGTATATGGGCAATGTATAAGTTTTCAGATTCCTTTAAGTATGTTAAACAACAGGGATTATTTATTTTAGTAGGTATTATTTTAGTTCTTATTATAAGTAAAATTGATTATAGAATATATTATAAAAATGCAACTAAAATATTTTTTTCTTGTATTGTTTTACTTATTTTAGTTTTAATCCCAGGAATAGGTAGTGTTCGAAATGGAAGTAGAAGCTGGTTTGGTATTGGTTCTTTTGGAATCCAACCAAGTGAATTTGCAAAAGTTGGACTTATTATTTTAACTAGTAAATATTTATCAAAATCAAATAAATTTGTGAAAGATATTAAAAGAGGCGTTATTCCTATTTTAAGTGTATTATTTTTAGTATTTGGGTTAATAATGTTACAACCGGATTTTGGAACTGGAATGATTATTGTAGTAAGTATTTTAGCAATGCTATTTATAGCAGGAGTTAATATAAAATTTTTTGTTGGGCTCGGATTACTTGGCGTTATAGGAATAGTAATTTTGATAGTAATAGCACCATATCGTATGGATAGAATAACATCATTTATTGATCCATGGAGTGATCCTTTAGGAACAGGATTTCAGATTATACAATCTCTTTATGCGATAGGACCAGGTGGACTTTTAGGAATGGGATTTTTAAAATCAAGACAAAAGCAATTTTATTTGCCAGAGCCACAGACAGATTTTATTTTTTCAATTATTAGTGAAGAATTTGGTATATTAGGCGTTGTTATTGTTTCAAGTTTGTTTATTCTAATTTTATCATTTGGAATAAAAATAGCTCTCAATACAAAAGATGATTTTGCAAAACTATTATCATTTGGTTTAATTTTTCAGATGTTAATTCAAGCTGTTATGAATTTAATGGTAGTAATTGGGTTAATACCAGTTACCGGTGTAACATTGCCTTTTTTATCCTATGGTGGAAGTAGTTTATTGGTGAGTATGGTCGCAATAGGAATTATAATGAATATTTCAAAAAATTCTAATTAAATAATATAAATTTTAATTAACCTATTTATATATATTTATTAATTGAAATAATTCATGATATAATAAAATTAAGTGATAAAATGAATGTAGAATTAGATTCATTTTTGTTAACAAGATATTCAGAAGATAAACATAAAAAATTAAAAGATGAATTAGAAAATGGTGTTTCGCAATTTAACTTTATTCATCAAATTGGTAAAAGACTTGAAAACTCAAAAGATAATAATAGAAATATATATCAAAGTGCTTTTGTCGTAGAGTTTATTAATATTCCCATAGGATATTTATATATATCGAATATGGTTAATGATGAAGTGTTTTTAGAATATTTAATTTTAAAAGAATATCGAGGAAAAGGATATGGAAGTAATATTATAAGGGAAATAACAGATTATTTGTTTGAAAAACATAATATTAAATCTATTAGATTAGATATTGATCCAAGTAATAGAAATAGTATTAATGTAGCACAAGCATGTGGTTATATAGTAGATGAAGATGAATTTGAATCACGTAATTATATTGGAAGAATGCAATTCGTAAAAGAAAATGCATTTTATGTTTCTAAACGAAGAGCAAGAAAATAAAATTTAAATATAAATATTTAAAAGTAATTAATTTTAAAAAGTTAATTATTTTTTTATATCTATGTTAGACCATAATGTTGAATGTTATGCCAATACTCCATAAATAAATATGGAGTGCTTTTATAATTTCT
>CALVZC010000058.1 GCA_944372425.1 uncultured Bacilli bacterium | reverse complement strand
AGAAATATTCTCATTAGTTGCACGAATTTGAGGTATAAGTTATGAAATATGATATTGCAGCATTAAAAAGAAAAATGTGGAGTTGTAATATAAAAGTGGACACATAAAAAGAATGTGTACCACTTTTTTGTTTGTTATAATTATAAATAAGGAGATGATAAATGTGGCAAGGAAAGGACAAAAATTTAAACAATGGACCGCAGAAGAAAAATATAAAATAATTAAGCCTATTTTAAAATTTGAAAAAAGTTCGGCATTAGTAACAAAAGAAACAGGAATAAATAACGGAATGATTTCAAAGTGGGTTCATCAATATAACGAAAAAGGATTAGATGGTTTAACTAATAAAAAGAATCCAGGTAATCCATTATCTAAATATTCTAATAAGAAAAAATCGACTAAGGAAGAACAATTAGAATATGAAAATATGAAATTAAGAATTGAGAATGAATTATTAAAAAAAGGATACCTAATGAAAGGAGATGGTACGATTGTAAAGTTCATGAAGTAACTCAAATAAATTTTCAAGTTATTGAATTATTAAGTAATACTTATAATGTTAAATCTTTATGTTCAATAATGAAAGTATCTAGATCAGGATATTATAAATGGTTAAAAAACAAAAATATTTTAAATAAATACGAGCAAAACAGAAAAGATTTAGGTGAATTAATTAAAGATATTCATAATAGGAAACCAAGTTATGGATATCATAGAATAAATGCATTAATAAAACGCGAATTTGGTTGGATTGTTTATGATAATTTAGTTCATAAAATATGTAAAAAATTAAATATTAAATCTAAAGCAAAACATTATAAATATAAAAAAATAGGTGAAAAATTTATTAAATATTCTAATCAAATATGCGGTAATTGAACTACATCAAGGCCTTTTGAAAAAAATCGTATCAGATACAACAACAATTAGTTTTAAAGGAAAACCATATGACTGGACTTTTTATTTAGATGTATTTAATAATGAAATTGTGGGATATGATGTAAGAGAATCAATGCATGGAAATGGTATTTTAAATCACAAAAAGGCATTAGAAGATATGTTAAATAACAAAATAAAAAGAGGATATGGAAACCTTAATACTATTATCCACACAGATCAAGGTGCCGTTTATTCCTCAGTGTCATTTAATAATATGCTTAGTTCTTACAAAGTCACTAGGTCTATGTCTAGAGCCAGTACTCCAACAGATAATCCAGTAATTGAATCAAAAAATGGCTGGATAAAAAAAGAAATGCATATTGATTTTGACAAAAATAATTATACCACAGTTCAAGAATTTATTGATGATATTGTTTATGATAATAATTATTTTAGACCATCATATGCATTAAAATATAAAACACCAATTGAATTCAAAACTCAATTAGGGTTTAAATGATTCTTTTTTAGTGTCTACTTTTTGTTGACAACTCCAATCTCTTTCTTTTTTATATGCTATACTATCTAATCTAATTAAAAACTTATGGTTATTTTTTAAACAATAAAGCATTAATTCTATTGATATATACCCTCTATCCATTATATAAATAGATTTATAATTGGTTGTTATTTCTTGATCATGTTTTATGTGTTCTAATGCGCTTTTATTTTCGCTTGCTCTATATGATAGAATAAATCCTTCAATTATATATTTATTTAATATATCAAAACTAGATGATACTGTAGCTCTTGCAATAGTATCATCTTTGTCTTTAACTTTTGTTCCGACACTTCCATATACTTTCTTTGCTTCTTTTGTATTTGGTATTTCAAAATCACTTCCATCAATTGCTTTTAATAAATATCCTCTATATAATTTAACTTCATCTTTATTTTCTTGATAAAATAATTTTAAATAATCATTGTTTAATAATCTAAAAACATCTGGATTTAATTTTAATCTTTGATCTAATAATGACTGATTAGATATATTTTCATCTTCATTTATATCATCATAAAAATTATTAGTTTCCATATTTGTGCTTAGTCCTTTCTTATTTAATATATATTTTATAAGTTTTTCAAATCCCATTTTTCTTTCTCTAATAAAACTATTTTTTGTTAATCTTCCAGCGTTTTTTAATTCAACTGAACTTATCTTATTTCTAATTAACTCAATTCCTTCTTTATTAAATTTTACCACTAATTTAACTCCTTTTATTCTATAAATATTTTATCATTTATGCATAATAAAAAATACACAATCTCTTATGTAGTTCCTTAAACTGATGACATTGGGGAATTTATACAATAATCAAAGTATAAAAAAATTGCGGTATAATATTATTAAGTGATTTTTGAAGGCATAACAACGACTAAATTAGAATGGAATCTACAAGAAATTTTTGATAATACTCACTTATTTTATGATGAAATAAATAATGTAAAACAATTACTAGAAGATATTAAAAAGTATGAAAATGCTGAATTAGATTCTACTTTATTATTAGATTTGTTAGATAAAAAATGGAAAATAAAAGAAATAATTAATAATATTTTAATTTACGGTTCTTTAATGTATTATAAAAATGTTAATGATGATGAATTTATTAAATTAAAAAGTGTGGCAGAATCATTTAATAATGATGTAAATACTAAATTAAAATTTATTGATAGAAAAATTTTGAGTTTAGGTTTAGAAAAAGTTTCTAGTTTTATTAATGAAAATCCTAAATTAGAACTTTATAAATTATCGTTACATAATTTATTTAGACTTGAAGAACATATACAATCAGATGAAATAAATCAAAAAATAAAAGAAAATAATGATGGCATAAATGAACAATTGAGTATATATAACAATCTACTTAGAGATATTGAATATGGAATTATAGATGTAGATGGAGAAGAAGTTAAAATAACATCATTTAATTTTGTAAAATATATTTCATCTAGAGACCGAGATACGAGAAAACAAACATATTATGTAGTTAATAATGCTTTCCAAAAAGAAAAAGATAATTTTGCAAATTTATTAAATAGAATTTATGGTTATAGAATGGAAAATTCAATTCTAGAAAAATACAACTCTGTTTTAGAAAATATATTATTTGAGGAAAATATTAATCCTGAAATTATAAACAAATTAATTGAGTCAGTAAATAACAATTTAGGGATTGCTCAAAAATATTTAAAACTTAAATCTAATTTGCTTAAAATAGAAAAACTTCATTTATATGATTTTGGAGTTCCATTAGATAGTAATTTAAAAATCAAATATTCATTAGAAGAAGCAAGAAAAATAATTTTGAAAGCATTAGAACCATTAGGTCTAGAATATATTGAAGCTGTAAAAACATTATTTAATGGTCATATAGATGCTGAATTAAATGAAAATAAACATCAATCAATGACTTTTTCTTGGCATACATATTCTTTTATGAACTTTAGAGGATCTTATATTGATCTAAAAAACATGATTCATGAAATAGGACATATCGCTAATTACTATTTGTCTAAACAACAACAACCATTTATATATGAAGATAGTACAATATTTGTTGGGGAGATAGCTTCAATTGTTAATGAAATTTTATTAAATAGATACTTATACAATAATGCGAAGAATAACGAGGAAAAAATATTTTATTTAAGTAAAGAAATAGAAAATTATTTTACATCTGTATTTAAGCAAACTATGTATACTGAATTTGAAAATAATTTGTATAAGATTAGAGCTAATTCTGAATTAACATCAGAGATTTTATGTGAAAAATACTACAGTATTTTAAAGAAATATTATGGCAACGATATTTCTTATGATGAAATTGCAAATGTTGAATGGACTAGATTAGGACATTTATATAGATGGAGTTATTATCCTTATAAGTATGCAACTGGATTGTTAATGGCAAGTTTTATAGTTGATTCTTTAATCGATAAAAAGATATTGCCAATAAAAAGTTATATTGAATTTTTATCACTTGGAAGTAGCAAATATTCGTTGGATTTATTAAAAACAATTAATATTGATTTAATAAACTCTAATATAATAGAAAATGGTTTCAATATATTGTCGAATGATATAGATAAATTATGTGCAATATTAGATATAAAAACTTAGTTAAATAGTAAAGTGTAATCTTGCATTAATATTGAAATTACAGGATATAATGTGATATTTTCTATTCTTTTATGTTTCATATTTATAAAATTATATTTTAACATATTAAGTAATAGCACAAGAATATAAAAAAATGTTTTTCTTTTAAAACAAAATGTGATATAATACAAAACAAATAACAACTTTTAGGGGGGGAAAATATGGTTGTCACAGGAAATTATAGAGATTGGCAATCTGACGAGTATGTTACATATTCAATTTCTGCTGATCGAGGATCTAATTGTGGATATAATGGTAATTGTTATTATAAATTAGCTCCTAAAATAGGTTTTTTGAAAGTTTGGTATGAAAACATTGGACGTATTTCTGAAGAGGCAAATAATAAGTTTTATATTAATGAATATTGGAAAAAAGTTTTATCGAAACTTGATCCTGATCAAGTTTATAGGGAAGTTGATAATTCTATATTATTATGTTATCAAGCATGTCATCGTCATGTTGTTGCAGCGTGGTTTGAATTGACTTTAGGAATAGATATTCCTGAAGGAAAATTAACTGATGATGGTTCTATTGAATTTGTTGAAAGACCAGAATATATTAAAAAAAATTTAGAAGAAACAATTCGTAGACATACAGATATGCAGGGCTTTAATTCTTTGCAAGCTTTTTATTTATATGAAAAAAGTAAAAAAATAGAAATTTTAGCTGAAAAATTAGAAAATGATACAGGTGAATGTTACGATGAATATAGAAAATTGGCTGAAAGTATAAGGCTTAAATCTAATATGATAGAAGCAGAATATAATAGTAGTAAAGTAGCTAGCGAAGTTAAATTAGTTAAGTAAAATTAAAATTTTTTATTTTAATATGATCATATTAAAATAAAACCATTTTAATTTTTTTTTAAGAAAAATAGTGCAATTTTTTAATTTACTAAAAAAATGAAATATGTTAGTATTAAAATAGAAAGAAGGTAAAAGAATGAATAATAGAGATACAAACAAATATTCGAGGGGGGGGCACTTTACTAAATTAGAAGCCTTTACCTTAAAAGATAAAATAGGTTTAATCATAATATTTAAAGAAAAAATGACAAAATTCATATATGAAATAAGAAATAAATTAGTATATGAAAGGTGTGAAATAATATTATGATGAAACCAAAAATAATGTTTTTAATAACAATAACAATTTTAGGAT
>CALVZC010000057.1 GCA_944372425.1 uncultured Bacilli bacterium | reverse complement strand
GTATGAAGAATTTCTTAATTATAAAATAGAAAATTATTAAGTGTTATTTGAATAATTATATTATTAATATGATTATTTTAGAGTGTTGATAAAATTTAAATTGTATAATTGTAAATGATGTAAGATAAAAATTATATAAAAAATAAAAGCAATATAATATAGTTACAATGTAATTATTGAATATTGTTTTTTTGTATAATTTGATGTCTCACTTGAAGAGGAAAAGGTCAATTTAATGATTGCATAGGAATATTGTTAGAACGTTTAAAATAAGTTTTTATTTGTTTTAATAAATCATCATAAGAATAGAATCTATTTTGATCATTTCTGTAGCTTCTTTCAATTTTATCATTATGTCTAGGAATTCTAGGTTTAATTAATTTATGAGTTATCGTTAAAGAACTTAATAATGAATCTAAAGGATGTGTTCTATTAGTTTTTATTAGTATAGGTAAATTCTGGACCATTATCAGTTTGTATAATTTGAGGCTTATAACCAAAATAAATAATGGCACGTTTAACAAAATCAATTGTAAAATAAGAAGATTGTTCTTTATAAGGATAAATAAAACGTTCTCTGGAGGTTTCATCAATAACTGTATATTTATAAAATTTATCAGGAAGCTTACCAACATAACAATCTTTAGGAACAATTTTAACATCCATTTGCCATTTAATACCAATATTAGTAGGAGTATCATAGTTTTTAGGAATATATTTAGAATGGTGTTCTGTATTAATATTATATTTAAGTTTTCTAACAATTTTAAATAAAGAACAAGAGTGTTTTGAATAACCTTTTTCAACACCTAATTTTCCATAAAGTTCACAAAGCGAAATATTGGGATTTTTTCTAATATAATTTTTAATCCAAGATAGTTTTTCATCAGTATTAGAGTTAGAATGTTTTGAAAGAGGTTTATGAGATTTATCAATTAAAGAATCCGTAGTACCATCAAATTTTTATTTCAACATATAAGAGAATCTTTAGAACATTTATATCTCCTACAAACAAAAGAGATAAAACTTCCATTTATATATAATAAAATAGTATAATATTTAGTATTTAAATTATGAAGATAATGTGATATACTTGTCATAGCGATAAGCCCTTTCTAATAAAATTGTTTTTAGGTTAATTACATTTTACTAGACTTATTGCTTTTTTTCTATGTAGAAAACTTTCACATCAATTGTAACACTACACACCACAATAATATTGTCTATTGTATTTTGTTGAGTTTTGAAAAATCATTTGTTATAATTATAAGCGAGGTAAATTGATAATGAAAAAGACAGGTATAAATGTGTTTGAGAATATTAAAAAAAATTATATAAAATTAAAGTTTAATCCTAGTATGTATTTAAAAGAATTAGTAAAAAAAATAAAACAATATTTTTATGAAAATAAAATGTTTGTGTTGTTTGTATTTTTAAATGTATTAAATGGATTTTTGTTACGTTATTTTACTTTAGGAGAAAAAACTAATATTTTTGATTTTAGACCATTGTTAGCTGATTTTTCTTTTGTTGTAATTGTTGGTGCATTTTCTTATTTTATGAAAAAGAAAACAAAGTTTGTCTATTTATTTTTATTAACACTAATAATGTCCATAATATGTATGATTAATTCTTCGTATTATACTTTTTATACATCTTTTTCTTCAATATCACTTTTATCAACTGCAAAATTCATTACAGCAGTAGGTGATGCTGTAGTTGAAAATGTTTTACAACCTAAAGATTTAATATATATTATGATGCCAATTATATTTTTGTATTTTAATTATCATTATAAAAAAAGCAAATATTATGAAAAGGTAGGATTTTTAAACAAGTCTAAAAAGCTAGCTATTGGAACGATAATTTTTGGATGTTTTACTCTGTTTGTTTTTGCTTCTTCACTAACAGCTACTGATATAGGAAGATTTACAAAACAATGGAATAGAGAATATGTTGTAATGAAATTTGGTATATATGTATATCATGTTAATGATTTAGTAAAAAGTGTAGAGCCTAAGTTAGCAGCGCTATTTGGTTATGACAATGCATTAAAGAATTTTAATGAATATTATAGTGCCAATGAAAAAAGTCCAGTTAATGAATATACTGATATTTTTGCTGGTAAAAATATTATTGCAATACACGCTGAGAGTATGCAAAACTTTGTAATCGGATTAGAATTTAATGGTGTAGAAGTAACCCCAAATTTAAATAAATTAGCTGCTACTGGTATATATTTTGATAATTTTTATAGCCAAGTTAGTGTAGGGACTAGTAGTGATGCTGAATTTACATTAAATACATCATTAATGCCAGCAAATATTGGTACAGCTTTTGGGAATTATTTTGATAAAGAGTATGTTACAATTCCAAAGTTGTTGAAAGAAAAAGGATATTATACTTTTGCTATGCATGGAAATAATGCTGATTATTGGAATAGAAGAGTAATGCATAAAAATCTTGGTTATGATAGGTTGTATGCAAAAGCTGATTTCGAAATTGATGAAGTTATTGGATTAGGATTATCAGATGTATCATTTTTTAAACAAGCAGTACAAAAATTAAAAGTAATAAAAGAAGAAAATGATAAGTTTTATGGTACATTCATAATGTTAACTAATCATACTCCTTTTTCTGAAACTGACAAGTATGGTGAGTTTGATGTTAGTTTAAAAGAAACAGTTTTAAATCCAGAAACTGGTGTTTTAGAAGAAATTGTTTATCCATACATGGAGGGAACTAAATTAGGAAATTATTTTAAATCTGTTCATTATGCTGATTATGCTTTAGGTGTTTTTCTAGAAGAATTAGAAAAAAATGATTTATTAGAAAACACAGTTATTGTTTTATATGGTGATCATGATGCGAGGCTTTCTGAATTAGATTATATCCGATTATATAATTATGATAAAACAACTGATGGCATTTTGCCAGAAACAGATCCAAATTATGTTGAATTTAATGATTATAGTTATGAGTTAAATCGAAAAGTACCATTTATAATTTGGTCTAATGATAGAACAGAAAAAGCTGAAACCATAAGTAATGTAATGGGAATGTATGACGTTATGCCAACATTAGGAAACATGTTCGGTTTTTATAATGAATATGCGTTAGGTCATGATATTTTTGATATAAAAGAAAATAATATAGTTGTATTTCCAAATGGAAATTGGTTAACTAATGAGGTGTATTATAATAGTCAATTACAGGAATCTTACATAATAAATAATTCAATAATATCGCAAGAATATATAGATCAGAACACATTATATGCTGAAAAGTTGCTTAGTGTTTCAAATGATATATTGGTTTTTGATTTAATTAAAAATTCAGAAGTAGATACAGTTAATGAGACAAATATAATTAAAGGGAGTTAAGACAATGAAAAAGAAATTTACTTATTTATTATTAGTACTAATATTAATATTATTTATAGTTTTTGCATTGTATTATTTTAAAGGAAATGATAATAAGGAACCAACACAAATTAAAATTGTAGATAATATTGAAAAATATGGATATAATTTGTATGAAAATAAAACCGATTTGTACAAAAATAAATTTAATGAATTAAAAGAGATATTAAATAAAGAAGAAATTGATGAGAAAAAATATTCAGAAATATTAGCTGAGCTTTTTGTTATTGATTTTTATGATTTAAATAGTAAAGTTACAAATACAGATGTTGGTGGGTTAGATTTTATATTTGAAGATGTTAAAGAAGAATTTAATTTAGCAGCCGAAGATACTTTATATAAATACATCGAAAGCGATGTATATGGTGAAAGAACTCAAGAATTACCTAATGTTACTAAAACTCAAGTTACAGCTTCAACAACTATAAGTTTTGAAAGCGAGCGAGTTAGCGATGAAAATGCTTATGAGGTAGAAGTAGAAATATCATACAGTAAAGATTTAGGTTATCCTACAAAAGTAAATATTACTTTAGTACATTGTGATAATAAATTGTGTATTGTAGAAGTAAAATAATTATTTAAAGAGGAAATTATGGAAAGAGTAATAATGATAAAATATGGTGAATTAACGACTAAAAAAGGAAATAGAAACTTTTTTGTCAATTCCCTATATAAAAGCATTTTAAATAAATTAAAAAATTATGACGTTATCATATATAAAGATTTATCTCGTATGTATATTGAGTTTGATGAAAAAAAATTAAATGATATTTTAAAAAAAATTAATAAAATTTTTGGTATACATAAATATAATGTTGCTTATAAGATAAATAGTTCAATTGACGAAATAGAAAAATCAATTTTGGAGATAATAAAAAAGGAAGATTTTAATACTTTTAAAGTTGAAACAAAAAGAAGTGATAAAAATTTTCCAATAGAAAGTATAGAGTTTTCTAAACATATTGGAGGATTAATTTTAAAAAATAAAAATAATATAAAAGTAGATGTTCATAAGCCAGATTTACTTTTAAATATTGAAATAAGAAAGAATTATACATATATATATACGACTGATTATTCTGGATTAGGAGGATATCCTAACAATACATTAGGTAAAGCAATTGTTATGTTAAGTGGAGGTATCGATTCTCCTGTAGCAGCATATCTTGCAATAAAAAGAGGAATTCATATTGAAGCAATATACTTTGAATCAATTCCTCATACTAGTTTGGAGGCAAGAAATAAAGTTATTGAACTGTGTAAAAAGTTATCAATATATACCAATAATATAAAACTGCATATAGTTCCTTTTACTAAATTGCAAGAAGAAATTTACAAAAAAGTAGATAGCGAATATGTTATTACTATTATGCGTAGAATGATGTATCGTATAACTGAAAAAGTGGTACAAAAAAGAAAAGCAGAAGCAATTATAAATGGTGAATCAGTAGGACAAGTGGCAAGTCAAACCTTAACTAGTATGAAAGCAATAAATAATGTTACAAATTTACCTGTAATAAGGCCAGTTTCTTGTCTTGATAAATTAGAAATTATCGATATAGCAAAAAAAATTGATACATATGATATTAGTATATTGCCATATGAAGATTGTTGTACTGTTTTTGTTCCAAAACATCCGATTATAAATCCTAATATTAATTCTTGTATAGAAATGGAAAAAAATATTGATTATGAATCAATAATTAAAGATATTATTATTAATATTGAAACAATAACTATAACAGAAAATGAGAAAATAGAATTTGAAGAATTATTATAGGTAAAAATTACCAATATAAATATAGTATGATTTGTTAAATTTTTCGCATCCTATAAATGTATAGGAGGTGAAACAAATGAATACAAACAAGGATTCAATGAAAATGAGAGTTCCTGGTGCTAAACAAGCTATTGATAAAATGAAATATGAAATAGCTAATGAATTTGGTGTTAACTTAGGACCAGATGCTACTTCTCGTGCTAACGGTTCAGTTGGTGGAGAAATTACTAAAAGATTAGTTCGTCAAGGAATGAATCAATTAGGAGGAAGTGCTAATAACAGCAACTACTAATTAATATAAATTAATAGGGGCTGTCTCAAAATTAAGTGATTGATTTTGTATCAGTCTCTTTTTTTTGTAATAAAAAAATATAATAAAAAAGC
>CALVZC010000056.1 GCA_944372425.1 uncultured Bacilli bacterium | reverse complement strand
TTCTATATTGGAATGACTTTTTTTATTTATATAAGCATCTTCGAACTCAAAAATGTTCCTGTGTAACCACCAAGATTACATGAATTTTCTAATACTTGTAAAAATGTTTGATGACCGTGTCCCCCTGCTTTCCAACAGCCAATTCTTGCCCCATTAATAGTAACTGACCCAGAATCATAAAACATATCTTTTTCTAAATTAACTATTTTTTCTTCAACTGCAGCTGCTGTAGTTATAATTTTAAACGTACTTCCTGGTTCATATGATGCCCAGATGGGAAGATTTCTATTTATTGCTTCAATAGAATAGTCTTGATAATTATTAGAGTCATATGTTGGCCTTGAACTCATTGCTAATATTTCACCATTGTTCGGATCCATTACTACTGCTAATGCCATATCTGGGTCAAACATTGATACAATGTTATTTAGTTCTCTTTCTAATGATAATTGAATGTTATAATCAATAGTAAGTTGAATATTCATTCCTTGTTGAGGAGCAACATATATATCTGATAATTTCAGGCTATTTCCTTTGGCATCAGAAAAATATTTAATTGCACCATCTTCTCCTGTTAAATATTCATCATATTGAAGTTCTATACCTGAAAGTCCTTGATTATCTATCCCAACATATCCTAAAACATGAGATAACATTTCTTCATACGGATAATATCTTTTAGATTCCTTTACAAGATAAACTCCATCATATTCATATTCATTAATTTTATCTGCTATTTCATATGATAGTCCTCTTCCTTCAGGATGCACTCTTTCAATAGAAGTTTCCTTATATACATGTTTATCCATTTCTTCTTTTGTAATACCTAAAATATTTGCAATATTTGTTGAAACTTCTTCTTTATCTTTAATCTGACTAGGTATAAGTACAAGACTAGTGGTTGTAATATTATCTGCTAAAACAACGCCATTTCTATCCAATATTAATCCCCTATCAGCTGCAAGGGGTAAGTTTCTACTCCATAAATCATTAGCCAATTCCGTCAATTTGTCATATTCGAATAATTGTATATAAATAACTCTAGCAACAATAAATATGAAAAGTAATATAATTATTAAAAATATTGCTCTTATTCTTTCATCAATTTTCTTCAAAAACATAAACTCACCACTTAATTTTATGTTTTTAATTTTTTATAATACTATTTTATTACCAAAATCTAAAATGTATTGACTGATAGTGTTAATATATCTTAAACTAAAATTATAATTTTTTAATTTTTTTTCGACACTTTGTTATTCTAAATTGTGTTATATATGAAAGGAGTGGTACTATGAATCTTCAAAATAAAAAAAATGAAGATTTCATAGTAGTATATAATAAATATGTAGATACTGTTTATCGAGTTTGTTATATGTACTACAAAAATAAGAGTGATACTGAAGATGCCGTACAAACTACTTTTATAAAACTTTTAGAAACAGATAAAACTTTTAATGATTTAGAACATATTAAAGCTTGGTTAATTGTAACAGCATCTAATATATGTAAAAATTCTCTAAAACATTGGTATAGGCGTTTAATAAGTCTTAACTCTATAGAAGATGAATTAGAGAGCAAAGAAAATTTTAGCAATCTTTTAGAATCAGTTTTAAAACTTCCAACAAAATATAAAATAATAATTTATATGTATTATTATGAAGGATACAATTCTAGAGAAATTGCTAAATTACTAAACAAAAATGAATCAACAATAAGAACTTACTTAAAAAAAGGAAGAGAATTATTAAAAGATAACTTAGGGGGATTAAATGAAAAGTAAAAAATTAATTAAAGATTTTAAGATAATTTCTCCTTCTACAAAAGAAAAAGAAATAATGCTTGATAATATTTTAAATAATAATAAAAAAGCCATTCCTTTTAAAAAAATGTTACCTGTTGCTTTATCATTAATGCTAATATTCGTATTAAATATTAATAGTAAAGTAATAAATAAAAATTATGAAACTGCATCTTTTAGAATAAACATTTCTAAATTAAGTTTTGTATATAAAAACAAATGTTATCAAGAATCTAATATTATTAGTAATACAGATGATTTAAAAAAAGTTGGAATAATATCATTATTAGAGAATAGTGAGTTAATAAATGTTCCAATATATAAGAATCACAATAATAATATACTTATTAAATTAGATAATAATTATATTACTTTTGTAGAAAGAAATTGTTTTGATGTTAAAGAAAGGAATTTAAAATGAAAAAAATTATATTATGTTTAACTCTAATTATAGCAACAATGGTGCTTACAGCTTGTGGTAAAGAAAATGTTTCTCTAAATTTAAAAGACTTGTCTAGTAAATTAGATAATTTAAAAGGTGAAGAATTCGATCGATTCACTGCTGCAAATATTATTAATGAAAAAGTTGATGGACTAAAAGATATTTATGACTATGAATATGATTTTAAAGAAAATTTTGGTTTTGATAGCGAAGATATAGAATTTTATACTATAGCTATGAATGAAGAAAATATGGATATGTATTTGTTTTTACAACCATTAAAAGATAAAAAAGAGGATGTAAAAAATGCACTTGATAATTATTTTTCTGAACTTGAAAATAGTGATAATCAAGAAATAGCAAATAAAGCTAAAAATAAAAGTTATACGCAAATTGGAAGTTATTTGGTTTATATTATGACGGACAATAGTTCTGATATTTTAAATTCAATAAAAGATTCTAAAGAAAATATATTTGGAGCTTTAATGGAAGTAAATGATGAAACTTTAGAAAGTCAATTTAACATAAATAAATCTGATGTTAAAGAATATTTAATAAAAGTTCCTATGATGATTACTTCTTCTAATAGCTATATAATTATTAAACCAGTAGATGGTAAAAAAGATGAAGTTAAAGAAAAAATTGATGAATACATGACAAAATTAGAGAAGCAATGGGAAACATATCTTCCTGAACAATATGAATTAGTTAAAAACCGTTTAGAGAAAGAATATGGTGATTATTTAATATATATAGTATCATCAAATAATGATTTAGTATTTGAAACAATAAAAGCAAATAATTTAAGTTAGGAGATTTGGATATATGGTATTCAGCAGCATTCCATTTATCTTTTTCTTTTTTCCTATTTTTTTAATAATATATTACATCGTTCCATTTAAATTAAAAAATATAGTTCTCTTGATATTTAGTTTAATCTTTTATGCTTGGGGGGAACCTGTATATATACTATTAATGATTTTCTCTTCACTTCTTGATTATACAAATGGAATACTATTAGGAAAATATAAAAAGAAAAAAATTAGAAATTTGATTTTAATAGAATCAATAGTAATAAATTTATTATTACTGTCATTTTTTAAATATAGTGACTTTTTGATTCAAAATATTAATAATATTTTTAATTTAAATATACCGCTTTTAAACCTTCCTCTACCAATTGGAATTAGCTTTTATACATTTCAAACTATGAGCTATACAATTGATGTCTATAGACACAATGTAAAAGAAGAAAAAAACTTTTTGAATTTTATGACTTATGTAAGTATGTTTCCACAATTAATTGCTGGACCAATTGTAAGATATGAAACTGTGCATGAAGAATTAGAAAAAAGAGAGATTAACTTAAATAATTTTTGTAATGGATTTTCAAGATTCCTATCAGGTTTATTTAAAAAAGTTTTAATAGCTAATACTTTAGGATTTTTATGGGTTACAATTCTAGATAATTTTTATGATTTTTCTTCTCTTACTCTATTTCTAGGTGTAATATCATTTTCATTACAAATATATTTTGACTTTTCTGGATATAGTGATATGGCAATTGGAATGGGTAAAATGTTAGGATTTAATTATTTAGAAAACTTTAACTATCCATATATTTCAAAAAGTATAACGGAATTTTGGAGAAGATGGCATATTTCTCTTTCGACTTTTTTCAAAGATTATGTTTATATACCTCTTGGTGGTAATCGTTGTAGTAAAATAAAAAATATTAGAAATATTTTAATTGTTTGGGCTCTTACTGGTTTTTGGCATGGTGCTAGTTGGAACTTTCTAATATGGGGAGTTTATTTTGGGATAATTTTAATATTAGAAAAATTCATTTTAAATAAATATTTAGAAAAGCTTCCAAACTTTTTTAAACACATTTATGCAATATTGCTTATATTAATAGGTTGGTTAATCTTTAGTTTTGAAGATATGAATATGTTAATATCTTTTTCTAAAAGATTAATTGGTATAAATGCATCATTTATTGCCTCTGACTTTTTCTTCTTTATAAAAAACTATTTTATAATAATATTAATTGGAATTATTCTTTCTACTCCCATAAGTAAAATTTTAAAAGAAAAAATAAATTCAACAAAATATAAAGGAATATATTATACAATGGCATTTATAGGTTCAATAATATTGTTCGTAATTACTATTGCATTCTTAGTAAGTGATACTTATAATCCATTTTTATATTTTAGATTTTAGGTGATGTTATGGAAAAATTAAATAAATATATTTCAATAACTATATCGTTAATAATTATTACATTTTCTATATGGTTTATCTTAATAGATAAAAAAGAATTTTCTGACAATGAATTTAGATATCTTGAAAAATGGCCAACATTAACTTTTGATAGTCTTTTTGAAGGTGAATATATCAAAAGTCTTGAATCATATTTTACTGATCACTTTCCATTACGTGATAATTTTGTAGAATTAAAAACAAAAGTATATTATGATTTAGGTCAACGTTTAATAAATAATGTTTATATTGCCGATGACAATTTTTTAATTAATAAATTTGATAAGCCTCAAAATAGTGATAAAATAATCGATATACTTAATAAATTTCAATTAAATAATAAAGATATTAATATTGAGATGATAATATCACCTACATCGACAAGTATATATAGTAATTTATTGCCTAATAATAATATTAATTATAGTGAAAAAGATGCAATTGATTATTATTATGATAAATTAAATATAAACACTATAGATATATATAGCATTTTATTAGAACAAAAAGAAAATTATCAATTATTTTATAAAACTGACCATCATTGGACAACATATGGTGCATACTTTGCATATAAGAAATATTGTGAAGTAAATAATATAGAATGTTATTCAATAGAAGATTTTAATGTTGAATTAGTAAGTAATGAATTTCTTGGAACTACTTATTCAAAAATATTTTGGAATAAAGATTCTAAAGATGAAATCTATGCATTTAACTTAGAAAATAGTAATTTTACTGTTGAATATTTAACTAAAACTACAAATAGTCTTTATAATAATGATTATTTAAGTAAAAAAGATAAATATTCTTACTTTTTAGATAATAATCAACCATTGATTGAAATAACAAATAATAATATTAAAAATAATAGTGAAATATTAATTATAAAAGATAGTTATGCTAATAGTTTTATACCATTACTTGCAAATAATTATAAAAAAATACATGTTATTGATCCAAGATATTATAATTTGTCAATAAGTGATTATATAAAAGAAAATAATATTAATAATGTTTTATTATTGTATAATATAAATAATATAGATAATGATTTAGGAATATTAAATATCAAATAAAAAATAGTTCAATAGAACTATTTTTTTTGGTTGTATTATAAATAGTGTTGGTGAAGATATACCAATACTATTTTTATTTAATAAAAAGACATAAGTTTGATACAA
>CALVZC010000055.1 GCA_944372425.1 uncultured Bacilli bacterium | reverse complement strand
GGGATAATTTCCAATTTCTAACAAATTATTAAATTTTTCAAAATTTATATTGACTTTTAATAGTTAGTCTCCTTTAATTATATATTTATTATACCACAGTGTCTAATATTTTATCTTGATTTTTTAATGCATCAGCTAGTTTATCAATTTCTTCTTTTGTATTATACAAATACAAGCTTGCCCTACAGGTATTACTTACACAAATTACTTCTTGCAACATTTTAGCACAGTGATTACCTGCTCGTATGCAAATTTTAAATTGATTTAAATAAATAGCAACGTCTTGACTAAAATACTTTCCTACATTAAAAAGCAATACACCAGATTTAGTATTTTTATTATATATTGTTATATTTGGTATAGCACTAAGTTTTTCAATCAAATATTTTTTTAACTCTATTTCATATTCATGAATTTTGTCCATTCCTATCTTATTTAAATAATCGATGGTTGCACCCAATCCAATTACACCAGCAATATTTCTAGTTCCAGCTTCTAATCTAGCTGGCAATTTTTTTAATGTATATTCACCACTACTTGAAAATGTTTCATTCATTCCCCCGCCATATTCCATTGGAACGACTTTCTCTAATAACTCTTTTTTACCATATAGTACACCAACACCTGTTGGTCCTAACATTTTATGAGCTGAGAATCCCATAAAACTTATATTATATTTTTCAACATCCATTTTTAAGTGACCAATACTTTGTGTTGCATCTAAAACAAATAAAATTTTTCTTTTTTTACATAGTTTTCCTATTTCTTCTACTGGACGCACATCTCCAATAGTATTAGTTATATGAGCAATTGCTATGACTTTAGTCTTACTTGTTATTTCTTTTTCCAAATTTTCTATAGTAACTTCATAGTCTTCAGTTAAATTGGCATATTTTATAGTAAAACCTATTTTTTTTGATAAATTAATCCATGGTAATATGTTTGAGGCATGTTCTCCTTTAGTAAGTAATACCTCATCATCTTTTGTTAAAAAATTACTCATAAATCCAAAAATTATCATATTAAAAGCTTCTGTAGATCCTTTAGTAAAAATTATCTCTTCTAGGCTTTTAGCATTAATAAATTTTTTTACTTTTTCTCTTGCTCCCTCATATTCTTGATCAACTTTTAGGCTATTATCATAATCTCCTCTATGAGCATTAGCAGTATATTTAGTATAATAATCGACAATTGCATTAATAACAGAATTTGGTTTCATCGTTGTTGCTGCATTATCGAGATAAATAAGGCCACTTTTAAATATCTCAAAATCTTCTCTATTCAATAAATACACCTCCACTATTCTTATTAAATAAATACTTACTGTTATCTATTAATAATTTATTCAATAATCGTTTTTATACTTATTTAAAATGTATCATAAAATCTATTTAATTTATTTTAATAATCTATATTCAAAATTATTATAGCACAAAAATATAATTTAGTTAAAATTTAATGAATAATTAATTGCAAATTTACACAATATAATAATGATATTGCTGAATTCACACCAAAATGCTTTATGCATTTTATTTTTTTTGTTAAAATATTTTTGAGGTGATAATACATGGATTGTATTTTTTGTAAAATAATAAAAGGAGAAATTCCTAGCTATACTATATATGAAGATGATTTAATAACAGTATTTCTAGATATTAATCCTTCTACTAATGGTGATTGTTTAATTGTTACAAAAGAACACTATGAAAATTTTTTAGATATACCAGAAGATTTAATTAATCACATTCATAAAATAAGTATCAAAATATATTCTATTTTAAAAGAAAAGTTAAATATTGATGGAATAACTCTAATCCAAAATAATTTTTATGGTCAAGATATTAAACATTATCATGTACATCTTACTCCAAGATATAAAAATGATAAATTAACTCATTCTTATAATAAAGAAGATTTATTAGAATTAAAAAAAATTTTTGAAAAAATTAAAAGTGCATAACTGCACTTATTTTATTTTAAAAGCTTTTCTAATTATTTGGGCATATTTATTTTCTTGAATTTTCTTTTCTATATCGATTAAAACATAAATTGGTCGATGATCAGATATATTTTCATTATCAATTACGCCTGATTCAATAATTTTCCAATTGCTTGGTATAAATATATGATCGATTGTATTTTTTTTACCATTTGGTGATATATAAGTATTATTTCTTATTTTTATTTTTTTTATTCCTTTTTCTTCAAGATTTAAAACAAATTTTTTAAAATCTAAATCTTCTTCATTCATATTAAAATCACCAGTTAATATGGTAGGATATCTTTTTTTATATTTAAATATTATCTTTTCTAATTTTTCTAATTGTCTTTTTTTGATTGAATGGATTTTATAGTCTAAATGTGTATTAAAAACTATTATTTTACCTAAATCTTTATCAGATATTGTTATCATTGTTACAATTCTTGGTGTTATTGATTTTTTTATAATTGAATTTTTTAAATCTTTAAAATTATTTGCTAACCATGGTAACCAAATTGTTTTATTAAATCTTACTTTTTTATTTGTTATTATTATATTATTTTCATTATATTTAAATTTTGAAAATATTCCATTTCCATAGCGGTATTTTCCATAAAATTTATAATCTGGTAATTTTTTCTTTAAAGTTTCTTCATATTCTTTAGTTAACTCTTGTGTACCTAAAATATCTATTTTTTCTTTTTTTATTATGTTAATTAAAATATTTGCATTTTTTTCTTTGTTTGCTTTTTCATCATTTTTTATGTTAAAACTTGCAATTTTTAATTTCATAATAAAGCCTCTTTCCGTTTTTTATAAATATATTATATCAACAATTGAAATATTAATAAAGTACAATTAAAAAAGTAAGCAGTTAATGCTTACTAAAATGTATTATACATTTTAAAAAGAAACACATCCACCTATTATTATTGCTAATAATATATATATTACAATAACAATAACATAGTTGTTATGTCTTGGACAGTTGTTTTCAACAGCTTGCAAGTTGATTCACCTCCTTATTAATTGTAGGCACCTAGAATTATTACTAGTAAGATGAACAATACTAAAACTATAGCAGATGATGAAACATAATTACCCATAATTTAGTCCTCCTTTTTTTATTACTCACATTATTTTATGGGAATTCAAAAAAAATGTTCGGACTGTGTGAAATTTATTTAAAAGAATTGTTAATTTTGACAATATTTGTTATTATAGTAATATACTTTATGAAAGGAGAATATTATGAAAAAAATTGTTATAAGTATGTTAGTAGTATTACTTTTAATAACAGGTTGTGGTAAGGTTCCTGTATTATCTAATGGAGAAGAAGCAGTTATTACTCTAGATGATGGTGCCATTTCTGTAGATGAATTATATCAAGAAATGAAGAATAAATATGCTTTAAGTGTGTTGATTGATATGTTAGATGAAAAGATTCTTGCTAATAAATATCCAGAAACTGATGATGAAAAGTCTTATATTTCAAGCACAATAAGTCAGCTTCAACTATATTATGATTATTATTATAATACACAGTATTCATCTTTTGAAATTTTCATTCAATCAGAATATGGTGCAAATAATACTGAAGAACTTGAAGAAATCTTTTCTTTAGATTATAAAAGGAATCAAGCTATAGAAGATTATGCTAAATCAATTGTTAGTGATAGTGAAATTGAAAAATATTACGATGATAAGATTGTTGGTAATATTGAAGCTAGTCATATTTTAATTACTGCTGATTATGAAGATGATGCTACTGAAGAAGAAAAAACTGAAGCTGAAAAGAAAGCTTTAGAACAAGCAAAAGAAATTATTGCTAAACTAAATAATGGAGAAGATTTTGCAACTCTTGCAAAAGAATATTCAAAAGATGGTAGTGCTTCCAATGGTGGTGCTCTTGGAGAATTTAACAGAGGAGATATGGTAGATGAATTTTTTGAAGCTGCACTTGCATTAAATGTTGGAGAATATTCAAAAGAGCCTGTAAAATCAGAATATGGTTACCACATAATTTTAAAAACAGCTCAAAAAGAAAAACCTACTCTTGAATCTGTAAAAGAAGAAGTAATCGAAACACTTGCTGAAGAGAAAATTAACAGTGATGATACTTTAAGTTATAAAGCTTTAATTGAATTAAGAAAAGATAGTGGTATGACTATTGAAGATAAAGATTTAAAAGAACAATACGAAAATTATGTATATAATACAACAAATTAAAAAGTGATTAACATCGCCTCAAACTGTAAATAATTTTATATAAATAGAATCTCTCCATTATGGAGAGGTTTTATTATGCAAGAAAAAAAAGTAAAGAAAAAGAAATATTAAGAATGTCATAAGAGAATTATGAATTAAAAACTGCCAAAGATATATATTCAGCTTTAAAAGATATGTTTAAATATGCGTTATAAAAAATAATAAATGTGGAATTTTATGCTAAAATAGTACCTAAAAAAAGAAATGGATTATAAATAGATATGATAAATTCTTAACTACTAGAAAAATTAATGAACAAATACAGGATCTGTATAAAATAAAAGTATCAATCAATATAATAAGTAATATAATTAATAAAATAATACAAGAAATAAAAGAATGGAAAGATAGACATACATTTAGATAGTGTTTATCCCATAATATTTATATACAGCACACTTAGCGTTATAGAGACAACAGAGTTGTGAAAAAAAGGATTATATAGTTTTAGAATATAAAAAAGTTATAGTAATTTATACTGGAAAGAATAAATCTTCTAAATATTAGCTAAGAGTTTTAAATGATCTTAAAGCATTTACTACCAATTTAAAATTAGTATATACATAAAAAATGAAGAAAGTATTAAATGATGTTATTTTGACAAAGATGAAATTATTTATATTTACGAATATAAAAAATGTCACAAATTAGATTCTTCCACAAATTTTATTATTAATGCTAAAAATCCTTTGGAGATGAGATGTCATTGTTGTAGTAATCTATTATTTCAAATTAAAATCTCACAAGATAAATTGCATTAATCATCAGGTTATAATTTAACTTCTATCACTTTTTTTGTTTGTATGTTCAAATGTACTTTCCATATGAACAAAAAGCCACACATTTGTTTATGGTGTGGTTGAAATTTTAATTTAAGAAATTATAGAAACTGTGATTTTATAAACTACGACCTTTTTCTATTTCATTTTTTTTTTGTAATATATCTGTTAATTCAAGACTTGCATCTTCTGTTTGTAAGTAAACAACATTTTCTTCTCTTGGATATACAAAGATTGTATAATCTCGTCCCTGATTACTTCCAAAGAAAGAAAAGTGTAATGTTCCTGCAGATGATGCTTTACTTAAAATAGCATCATAATTTTCTATAACATAATCAACGTCATAATTTCCAGATACATTTTTTAAATCGCGATCTACCATTTCAGTTATCCATGCCATTCCAATATTTGTGTCATATTCTTTTAATTGCTGAACAAATTGTTTATTACTTATATTGTCATTTTTATAACCCTTATAGTAATACCCCGTGACTTCATCTCTGAAATCTTCTACTTTTTCCATATCCATATAATAATCACCAACCTAATTATATTTTACATTATTTTTTCTTTCTAGTCCATCCTTTTCTTATCTAGCTTTAATTTAAAAAGTAACTTCCCATAAAATCGTATACGGGAAGTTAGTCTTAAAAAGTAAATTTAACATACAATAT
>CALVZC010000054.1 GCA_944372425.1 uncultured Bacilli bacterium | reverse complement strand
ATATGATTACCAATACCCATTATTTAATCGTGAAATGTCAAAAGAAGAATTTGACAAAAAAGTTAAAGAAAATCCTGCTAATGATCATCTTAAAGTTAAAATAAGTGAAATTCAAAAGCAAAAACAAGAAGAAAAAAATGCTGAAGAAGATACGAAAAAGGAACAAAAAGAAACGTTTATTGAAGAAAATATAGAAAAAGAAGAAATAATTGTTCCAGAATTTGAAAAGAAAAAAAGTAATAGAATAAGAAGTTTTGATATACACCCAGAAATACCAACTGTCAATCGTAGTCAGTTTAGAATATCTGATGATAGATTAGGAGAAGGTAGTCCAAGAGAGAAATTTAATAACAATGTTGAAGCAATTAAGATTTTAAAAAAATGCGAAGAAGAAGATAGATTTGCTACTCCAGAAGAACAAGAAATACTATCTAAATATGTTGGATGGGGAGGTCTTTCACAAGTATTTGATAATATGGATTCTTCTTGGAGTAATGAATATCATATTTTAAAGAACTTACTTGATGAAACAGAGTATTCACAAGCACGAGAATCAACTTTAACAGCATTTTATACACCCCCAATAGTAATTAGGTCTATGTATAAAGCGTTAGAGAATATGGGGCTTAAAACCGGCAATATATTAGAGCCTAGTTGTGGAATAGGAAACTTTATAGGAATGATTCCAGAATCATTAAAAGATTGTAAGTTATATGGTGTTGAACTTGATTCAATAAGTGGAAGAATAGCAAGACAACTATATCAAAAATCTTCTGTTGCAGTACAAGGATATGAAGATACTAATCTTCCTAATTCCTTTTTTGATGTTGCAATAGGAAATGTTCCATTTGGAGATTTTAAAGTATTAGATAAAAAATATGATAAAAACAATTTTTTAATTCACGATTATTTCTTTGCTAAAACACTTGATAAAGTAAGACCTGGTGGAGTTATTGCATTTATAACTTCTAAAGGTACACTAGATAAAGAAAATCCAAGTGTAAGAAGATATATTGCACAAAGAGCAGACCTGTTAGGAGCAATAAGACTACCTAATAACACTTTTAAAGCAAATGCAGGTACAGAAGTCACATCAGATATTATATTCTTACAAAAAAGAGATTCAATAACTGATATAGAGCCAGACTGGGTATATTTAGGAGAAAATGAAAATGGAATTAAGATGAATCAATATTTCATTGATAATCCAGAAATGATAGTGGGAAATATGGAAATGATTTCTACTAGGTTTGGTTATGATTCTGCTTGTATATCTGATGGCTTAAATTTAGAAGAAAAACTTAATGAAGCAATTTCAAATATTCACGCTGAAGTTAAGGAATATGAACTAGATGATATAGGTGAAGAAGATAATTCTATTGAAGCAGATTTAACTGTTAGAAACTTCTCATATACCTTAATTGATGATAAAATTTATTTCAGAGAGAATAGTAGAATGTATCCACAAGAACTTGCTATGACAACTGAAAATAGAGTAAAAGGTCTTATTGAAATAAGGGACTGTGTGAGAACTCTTTTGGAGTATCAGACAGAAGACTATCCAGATGAAGATATAAAGAGAGAGCAGATTAAATTAAATCGTTTATATGATACTTTTACAAAGAAATATGGATTAATCAATAGCAGAGGAAATAACTCTGCTTTTTCTAATGATTCAAGTTATTATCTATTATGCTCTCTTGAAATTTTAGATGAAAATGGTAATCTTGCAAGAAAAGCAGATATGTTTACTAAAAGAACAATTAAACCTAAAACAGAAATAACATCAGTAGATAATGCTAACGACGCTTTAATTGTTTCACTTTCTGAAAAAGCAAGAGTTGATATAGAATTTATGCAACAACTTTGTAATAAGAATATGGATGAAATGCTTAAAGAATTAGAAGGCGAAATATTTAATGTTCCTGAATATGGAGAGTCTAATCATTGGGTGACAGCAGATGAGTACCTTTCTGGAAATGTAAGAGAAAAATTAAGAATAGCAGAAAAATTTGCAGAAACTGATGATAGGTTTAATATTAATGTAAAGTATCTTAAAGAAGTTCAACCAAAAGATTTAAGTGCAAGTGAAATTAGTGTAAGGTTAGGCTCAACTTGGATACCACCAGAAGATATAAAAGTTTTTATAGAATATCTTTTAAATCCTAGTTATTATGCAAGTAGAAATATAAATGTCCATTATATGGAATCTACTTCTGAATGGTATATAGATGGGAAAAGTTATGATAGATACAATGTAAAAGCCACTAATACTTATGGAACAAGTAGAGCAAATGCTTATAAAATTATTGAAGATAGTTTGAACTTAAAAGATACTAGAATATATGATTATTATGAAGATGAAAACGGAAAAAAAGTTGCAGAATTAAATAAAAAAGAAACGGCTATAGCCCAAGCAAAGCAGGAACAAATTAAACTTGCTTTTGAAGAATGGATATGGAAAGATCCAGAGCGTAGAGAACGATTAGTTAAATCATACAATGAAAGATTTAATTCTATTAGACCTCGTGAATATGATGGAAGTCATATAACTTTTGATGGTATGAATCCAGAAATAACTTTAAGAAAACATCAGGTAAATGCAATAGCAAGAATTCTTTATGGAGGAAATACTTTACTTGCTCACGAAGTTGGAGCAGGTAAAACATTTGAAATGGTGGCTGCTGCAATGGAATCAAAAAGATTAGGACTATGTAATAAATCTTTATTTGTAGTTCCTAATCATATTGTTGAACAATTTGGTCAAGAGTTTTTACAACTCTATCCTAGTGCAAATATTTTGGTTACAACAAAAAAAGATTTCCAGACTGCCAATCGTAAAAAGTTTTGTTCAAGAATTGCAACAGGAGATTATGACGCCATCATTATTTCACATTCTCAATTTGAAAAAATACCAATGTCAGTAGAACGACAAATTGCTATAATTCAAAAACAAATTGATGATATAACATTTGGAATACAAGATTTAAAAAATAGTAATGGCGAAAGATTTTCTATTAAGCAAATGGAGAAAACAAAAAAGAATTTAGAAACAAAACTTGCAAAATTAAATGATACTTCAAGAAAAGATGATGTCATTACTTTTGAAGAATTAGGTGTTGACAGAATATTTGTAGATGAAGCACATTATTACAAAAATCTTTTCTTATATACGAAGATGAGAAATGTTGGAGGTATTGCACAAACAGAAGCACAAAAGTCATCAGATTTATTTATGAAATGCAGATATTTAGATGAACTTACAGGTGGAAAAGGAGTAATTTTTGCAACAGGTACACCGGTTTCTAATTCAATGGTAGAGTTATATACTATGCAAAGATATTTACAATATGGAGAATTAGAAAAAAGACATTTGCAACAATTTGACGCTTGGGCTTCAACATTTGGCGAAACAGTTACTGCAATAGAATTAAGCCCAGAAGGTACAGGTTATAGAGCAAAAACTAGATTTGCAAAGTTCTTTAATTTACCAGAACTTATGGCAATGTTTAAGGAAGTTGCTGATATACAAACTTCTGATATGCTTAATCTTCCGGTACCAAAAGCAAACTATCATAATATAGTCATAGAGCCTAGTGAGATTCAAAAAGAACTTGTAAAAGAACTATCTGAAAGAGCAGAAAGAATAAGAAATAGAATGGTAGATTCTTCTATTGATAATATGTTAAAAATAACTAATGATGGAAGGAAATTAGCACTTGACCAAAGATTATCTAATGAAATGTTAGACGATTTTGATAAAAGTAAAGTTGCAACTTGTGCAGATAATATCTATGATATTTGGAACAAAACAAGTCCTAATAAATCTGCTCAACTTGTATTTTGTGATTTATCAACTCCACATAATGATGGAAAGTTTAATGTATATGATGACTTAAAAAAGAAACTTATTGATAGAGGAATACCAGAGGAAGAAATTGCATTTATTCACGATGCAAATACAGATGCAAGAAAGCAAGAATTATTTAATAAAGTTAGGCGAGGACAAGTAAGAGTTTTGATGGGCAGCACTCAAAAAATGGGTGCAGGAACTAACTGTCAAGATAGATTAATTGCATTGCACGATTTAGACTGTCCGTGGCGACCAAGTGATTTAATTCAAAGGAGTGGAAGAATAATTAGACAGGGAAATAAAAATCCAGAAGTAGATATTTATAGATATGTAACGGAGGGAACTTTTGATGCATATTTATATCAGTTAGTAGAAAATAAACAAAGATTTATTTCTCAAATAATGACTTCAAAGACTCCTGTAAGATTTGCCGAAGATATTGATGAAACAGCATTATCTTATGCAGAAATTAAAGCACTTGCAGCAGGAAATCCAGATATAATTGAAAAGACAGAACTAGATACACAAGTCGCAAAATTAAAGTTATTAAAACAAACTCATTTAAGTGAAATATATGCATTAGAAGATAAAGTTATTAAATATTATCCTAATGAAATAAAAAGATTAGAAAATAGAATTGAAGATATGAAAGAAGATTTAGAGTATTTTAATTCTAATAATACAGAAGATAATTCGTTTGAGAAAATGACTATTAGAGGCGAAGACTTCATAGAAAGAAAAGAAGCAGGAGAAAAAATAATAGAAATATGTAAATCAATGACTAATCCAGAGCCAATAGAAATAGGAGAATATAAGGGGTTTAAAATGATGTTATCATTTGATACTTTTGATAGAAAATTTTATATGGGAATGAAAAATAATTTATCATATAAAGTAGAATTAGGAAGTGATCCAAGTGGAAATATAACCCGTATTGACAATGTATTAAATAGCATTGAAAATAAACTTTTTAATGCAGAAAGCAATCTTGAAGATACCAAAAAAAATTATGAAAATGCAAAATTAGAAATAAAAAAACCATTTCCACAAGAGGAAGAATTAAAAGCCAAATCTAAACGATTAGATGAACTTAATATTAAATTAAATCTTAATGAAAAAGATAAAGAAATTGTTGACGATGGTGGCGAAGAAATTAGTGATAATCATACACCTAATAAAGATTATGAAAGATAATTTTATTATTATATTAGAGCGATTTTAGATAAAAAACTATTATCGCTTTTTAAATTTTTAAGAAAGGAATTGATATTATGGAAGAAAAAATAAGACAAGAATTATATGAAAAATTAGAACAAGAACTTACTTCTTATAAACAGGAATTATCTACTTTAACTACAAAGGAGATAATTGATAAATCTTATGAAACAACTGTTAAAGAAGAAGTTATTTATCTTTTTTATCCAGAGTCAAAACAATTTGAGATAGATGAACTTAAAGCATTAAAAAATGAAAAAAATTCATTAGAAACTCTGTATCAAGGATGGATGGATTCTGACTTAAATATAAATCAAATACTAGAAGATAGTGTTAGAGATACTGTGTCTGATTTAGCAGATGAATATAGAGAAAAGCAATCAAAGAAAAAAGATAAAGAAAGGTAGGTAATAGTATGGCATATTATCAACCAGAAGAAATACAAAGAGCAAAGGAAATGGATTTATATACTTATTTAAAAAACTATGAGCCAGAAGAATTAGTATATTTTAGTAGAGGAACTTATATGACTCGAACACACGATAGTTTAAAAATAAGTAATGGAATGTGGTATTGGTTTTCAAGAGGAATAGGAGGAAAAACTGCATTGGAATATTTAATCAAAGTTAGAGATTATACTTTTATTCAAGCAGTAGAAACTATTTTAGGTTATTCTAATGTAAAACCACCAACTATGTATCAACAGCCCAAAAAAGTTCAAAATATTAGACTTATTTTACCAAAAAGGTCTAAATCAACTGATAAGATAATTAGTTATTTGTCTAGTCGTGGAATTGACAAAGACATAATAAACGAGTGCATAGATAATAGATTAATTTATGAAGATTTACCAAAT
>CALVZC010000053.1 GCA_944372425.1 uncultured Bacilli bacterium | reverse complement strand
TTAGTAAGACATATTTAAAATATGCAAAATTCTATGAAGCAGGAACCCCGCGACTTTAGTCGTGGGAGGTTCAGTTAAAAAGAATTAAGCTAGAAAAACGACTATATTTAAAAAAGCAAAGAGAAGAAGAAAGAAAAAAAAGAACTAAAAAGTTGATTGAAATGGGAGCTATTGTAGAAAGTTTTTTTGGTGAATTTGAAAGTCCAGAAGAGTTAAAATCATTTTTGCAAATATTAGATGAGAAAAGTAGTTTAAAAGAATTATGATTAAAATATAAATCATAATTTATTATTTAATCATTACCAATATAAGAAAAGAATAAGACATTAAAATTTGTTTTAGATGTTTTTTCTTTTCTTATTTTTTTGTTCTGCTGGTAATTAAATAATTAGATTTTATATATTTTTTAGTTTTAATTTCTTTATAAAATGAATATAAATTGTATATTGCTTTATTTCGCGTTTAAATGCCCTTATTTTAGCTTTAATTTAATTTGTAGTTATTTTATTAATTAAATATTAAAATGTCCATATGAGGCTATTATGAGTGTTTTAAATAACCTTTAGGTTATATTAAGGCTAACTACTTTGTTAAGTGCTTAAAAATAAATTAATACTTGTAGTCAATAGTTTATTTTTTCGTTAGAAAAAAATGCGTAGCATCTATTTACTATCAAAGTATTAATTTATTATAATACTTAACTTTCAAAGTAGTTAGTTTTATTCTCCAAATTTTATTTTATCAACATATGTTGAAATCTATATAAATATATAGATTTATTGTATATGATTTTAATAACAAAGAAGTTAAATCTATGTTTTTAGTTTATATGATTATAATAGGGTCGGGATTTATGATATACCAAAAATTGTGAAACGATAATAAATTAATAAAAATTGTGAAACGGTATATATTAAAAATTGTGAAACGGAGTAAAGTCAATATTAAAAAGTTATTAACATTTTTTTTTATCAATTTTTCCAACCTCAAAATTTATAAATTTTTACAAATTTTACTAATTTTTTTATAAAAAAAACACCTAAAAACAAAAAATAAAAACTTACAAATTTTTACTTATTATTTTTAGGTATGACGAAAAGACTAAAAAAGGGCTATTTTTTAAAAATTTTCACTTCTTTAGTTTTCTTATTTTTAACTAATTATTTAATTTTAATTATGGCTACATTTGTACTCCAGCATTATATAATTTTCTATTTCTTTGATGATAACTATTAAATAATGCTGCAACTAAATATTTCTCCATATTTACAACCGTTCTTTTCTCTTTGAAGAAATATGCTTTTATATCTAATATATGCTCTTTAGACAATTTCATAAATATACCTTTAACAATATCTATAGGCATAGTATATTTATTAATATAATAACTTTTCTTATTTTCGTTAGCCATTACTTTACTCATAGTATGTATAATATTTTCTAAAAATTCTTTTTCATCATCTGATTTTGCATTGGCTAATAAGTTATATAAATCTATATTGTCTGCTATTGTTTGTCTGTATGTATTATATATTTCATTATAATTATTTATAGTACTTTTAGCATCTTCTCTATATTTAGAATAAAACTTAATATCTCTTTGTACCAGTTTAATCTCTTCATCTTCATTTAATGGTTTTTCACATATATAATAATCATTTACTGAAAACTTACCTTTAATTCTTCTTTGAATAGCTTTTATATATCCTTTAGTTAATAATTCATTAAATGCTTTATAATAAGTGTTAACACTTACTTTTAAAGTAGCTAATATTTGTTTAAGGCTTGGGAAAGCATTATTTGTTGTTCCAGCTAATGAACATAAATAAGCATACTGTGCTTTAGCATTTATACTTATACTACTATCCATCATTATTGCTCTTGAAATAACTCCAAATCCATATTTTTTAATATCTTTATATTTTCTTATGTTAAAGTTATAAAAATCCTCATCACTTAAGTTAAGTTTAATATTTTCTGTATCTATCTCTATTATGTAAGTATTATTTGCATTAAATTTATTTTTTTCTCTCTCTATTTTAATTAGTCCTTTAGACAATAATTCTTCACGATATTTTAAAAATGTTTGATAATCAATATTTAAATCATTAGTAATTTTTTTAACGCTTGGATAACATTTATTACTATTACCAGCAAATGCACAAAGATATGCATAAATAGCTTTAGCCTTTAAGTTTAAATCTTTACTTTGTAAAACACCTTTATATACTAATCCAAATCCCTTAACTAATATACCCTCATTTTTTAATAATTTTTTTAATTCTTGTATTTTTTCTTCTATTAAGTTTCTTTTCATAATTAAAGCCTCCTTATTCTTTAGTTTTAATAACCGTCCACTCACTAAAAAACAAAAAGGCTAAAATTTTTTTAAAATCACTTGATTTTTTTTAAATTTTGTTTTAAAATATTAGTGAGTTATTTAGTTTTAAAATTTTAGTGAGTTTAAAATTTTAAAATATTAGTGAGAAGAAAAATATTATTATGTTATTTTTTCTTCTGTTAAATTTCTAAAAAGATAGCCTTGTCTATGTGAACCTATTGGAATTAAATCGGGCAAAACATATATTCCGATAGGTTAGACGGTTATTTTTTTTTATTTATTTTTAAATTTACTATTATTTACATATTTACTATTAATGATAATAAATTTATAAAAAAAAATCAAGTTTTTTTTTTTTTTTTTTTTTTTTTTTTTTTTTTTTTTTTTTTTTTTTTTTTTTTTTTTTTTTTTTTTTATTTTTAAATTTATTATAATATAAATATTTATTTTTAATTATAAAAAATTAATAAAAAAAAATTATTTTTTTTTTTTTTTTTTTTTTTAATTTTATAATTCTAAATATATATTTCAAATAAATTAAAATTTAATTTAAAATATGATAATATAAAAAAATCATTTAAATTGTATAAAAAATTTACTTTTATTAACTCTTATTTTTATTGAATATATGAACCTTTTATGTTAAAATTTATTATAAATACTTATTTAAAAATTTATATTTAAGGAGGTAATTTTATTGGATAATATTAATGACTTATATGTAAATTTAAAAGATGAATTTTTTGAGAAATATTTATTAAAATATATTGAATTTGTTAAGTGTCCTGATACCAATATTACAATAATTCTTGCATATGAAGCAATAATAAAATCATATTGTGAAAAATATAATATTAGCTTTTCAAATTTATTAGATTCCATATTTAAAGATATACCTAAAGAAAACTTATATTATAATCATATATCTAGCAATTTTAATATAATTGAAAAAGAAGAATGAAGGAAAAATTTTTCCTTTATTCTTCTTTTTCAATTATATTACTTAGAAAAGAAAAATACTCCATTATTAGATACATTTCCATCTGAAGCATCTGCAAAAAGTACTCCTCCATCCCAATAACCGCCATCTGATGTTACTGCTGTAATATATTCACTTCCACCAGGCCAAATATTAGAAAATCTATATTCTGTTATTCCACAAGGATTAGAACCTTCTGTTAAAGATACATAACCATATAAAAAGTCTAATGAGTCTACAGCATAGTTAGTAGCTTTAATTGTAACTTTACTATATGAAGGATAATAAGTAAATGTCACTAAATTAGGTAACATATTTCTTAACTTACTATCATTATTATATGCATTTATAAATTCTTCTGTCTCATCTTCATTTAAAAGTACTAAATTAAATAAATCTCCATCTATATCTTTATAAACTATTGTATTATCAATAATATCACTATAATTAATCATATCATTTGCATATACACTTTGAAAAGGTATAGTAATAAAGATAAAAGATAAAATAATTGCAACTAAATTATTTTTTGAAATTTTCATAAAAATCCCTCCTAAATTGAAAAATATTGTAAATTAATTATACAATAAGTTTTATGTAAATAAAATAGTCATATATTACAAATTTTACCACTATATAATAAGCAACTTTACTAAATTTAAATCTTATATAAATACTTTTAATTATTTTTATTTTTAAATATATCAATTTTATACTATTTTATAATCTATTATATATCTCTATTTTGTTACTATTATATATCTCTATTTTGTTACTATTATATATAATTTAAATCTTTTAATATTTTTATTTTTTATATGAATATAATTAATATTATAATTCATAATACATATCTTTATTTTTATTATAACTATTAAATTTATTATTTACCTTTTTATCTTTAAATAGTTTAAAATAAAATTTTTCTTTATTAAACTGTTTTATATAATCTAATTTATCCTGTGATACATATATATCTTTTATATCTTCTAAATAATTATTTTTTATATTTTCAAATTCTCTTGGTAATATCATAGTGCTTATATAACTTAAATGCTTATTTATGCTCTCTCCATTAGAAAATGTATATTTATCTCCCTTATCATAATTTTTAATAGTATATAAAAAATTATCTAAATAATCATCATCAATATTTAATATCCCTATTACTATTTGCTTTTTATATTCTTCAATTAATTGATGTCCTTCATTAACAAAAGATTTATATTTTTGTTTTTCATAACCTATTTCCTCATACATATTTTTTACTTGAGTATTTAAGTTATTAATTAAATTAATATTATCAGCTAAATTATAATTAAACTCATTATAAAATTCATTATTTAAAATATTAATATCATTTTCTATACTATTAATTTCATCTATGATATTAGATTTTGCACTTTTCCCTAAAAAGCCTAAAATACCTTTAAACTTATTTAATTCTTTTAAATTATTATCTTTATTTCTATATAACCAATTATATTTATCAATATATTTTTTAATATCTCTAACTTTATTCTCAAGTTTAATAAGCTCTCTTTCTTTATTTCTAATATAACGTTGTCTTAAATAATCTTCTTCTTCCTTTGAAACTATTTCATCTCTTAATTTACTTATATTATCTATAATTAATAAATTTGGATACTCTTTATTTTGTAAATAGTCTATTTTTTCATTTATAGCTTTAATTTTATCATTTGTTACTTTTATTTCATCATTGTAAATTTGTTTATCAGTAAGTATCCCTTGTTTTTTTAATTTATTTTGGTAACTTCCTAAATGTTTAGTTGGTAATTTTTCTACTCCCTGTCTTTCAAAACTTCTATGGTCTACTTTTTCATCAATATTATTTTGACTTAAAAATATATTTATTTCATTTGCCCAATTTTTTCTCCATATCTCAATGTTTTCTTTTTTGTCCCAGTCCCTATTTTTTATTGTAAATCCATTTTCATTAACTTCCCTTGTAGTTAGCATAATATGAGCGTGAGGGTTATTATCTTTGTTATGTATACAAATATCTGCACACATACCACTATTAATAAAATTATTTATTACATACTTTTCTACCAGTTGTATTTGTTGTTCTTGAATTAACTCTATTGGTAATGCAACTTCTATTTCTCTTGCTGTTCTTGAATTAATTCTTTTTTCTGCTTTTTCAACTTCATTCCATAAAACTTCTCTTTTTTTATATTCATTTGGAGCATTATTTGGTAATAAAATTTGTTTATATATTACATCATTTCTTTTACTATAATTATGTGTTATTCCATCATATTCATTTTTTATTTTTTCTCCTGCTCTATATGCTGATGCTCCTACTGCTGAACGTCCTTTATTTCTTGAAATTACTTTTACACTTAGATGATATATTGCCATATCTTTTTACCAACTTTCTTCTTTTTTATTGCGTAGCAATCGCACTTACAAACTTTAGTTTGTATAAGTGCGCCCTTCGGGATATATTAGAAATAAATTTACTTAAAATTTTAACATATTTTTTTCATTTTTTCAACTAAAATTATTGTATTTTTTGTATTATTATGATATACTTTTTAATACACTATATTAATAAAAAGGTGGTGATTAATATGGCTAAAAGAACATTAGAAGATATGGAAAATGATTAAAAATAGCTACGCAAACTCGCGACTTTAGTCGTGAGTAAGTAGCTAAAAATAGTCAGCGTACAGGGAAACT
>CALVZC010000052.1 GCA_944372425.1 uncultured Bacilli bacterium | reverse complement strand
TCTCACTATTTATGGGAACTTAATTTTTAAAAGTTTTAATTTTTCTACTATCGGGAACTTACTTTTTAATTCAACCCAATATTATGCTTTTAATAAAATTAATTGTAATATGTATTTAAAAATAAAGTTCACAGAAGTTGTGAAATAAAATTTGTAAACTTATATAACACTTTCTGAAAAATTTGTTTACCATTAAAGGATGAATTAGAAATGGCATAATATTGTCATCGTTCTTAATGAAGATAGAAAAAATATAGAAGATAGATTAAACAATAATTTTTCATTAATCAGATTGCTAAAGAATTAAATAGAGCTCACGCTACTATTTTATTTAAGAAAAATTGACAGAAATAAATTTTATTCAAAAGCTAAAACATATAAATACTTATAAAAATAATAATTGTGATAAAGATATATCTTATAAAAAAATGTCAATACCACAATATGTGTACAAGCTAAAATAAATTGTAGAAGAGAAAAGTTTACTTATTATGTAGTAAAAGCTGACGACCCTTATAAAGAAGGCAAAAGTAATTCTAGAAATTGTGATATTTTCATCTTATAAAAAGTGCATTTTTTTAAATACACTTTTCTTAACTATTATGCATAATTCAATTTATATTGATTTATTTATAATCAAATTTTATACCAGTTATTATATAATAAGCATTGTTAATATGATGTGAACACGTTTGCAACACAATTATTTCAGAATTTTCATCATAATATAAATCTCTTGTGAAAATAGAGTTTGATTTCAATTTGTCAATATGCTTTACAAATTCATCACCTGTCGTATTAAAATTCATATGTTCATAATCTGTTGTTATTTCTTTTATAGAAATAATCTCATAAAAGCTTTTACCACCATCATACTGAAATATTATGTATGGATTATTAAGAAAAAAATCTTCAGTTAGAAACTTTTCTAATCTAAGAAATGGAACTTGAATTTTTTCATCACGACTATTATGTCCATATATATTAATTTGTTTACTATTAACATTTAGACGATAATCCATAAATTCACTACCACGGATATCTTCTTTTCTTTCAATAGAATGCGTTAAGTAATATTCATTGTTACTTCCTTTAACAACAAGAATATTAAATAAGTCTGGTATTTCTAGGCGCCCAATTATATCATTATTACCGTAATCTTTTCTTGCAGCGTTTAAATCTACATCTGGGGATAATTTAATTGATATATCTTCTTTTATTTCAACAGATTCTTTATCTTCTTCTGATACTATTATTTCCTCTGGTGTAGTTTCAAATAATATATCGTTTTCACTAGGCCTATTAAAATCAATAATAATTAAAGATATTGATACTATTATTATCAATATAAATAATATAGATAAAATCTTTTTCTTTTTCATAATTCACCTTTATATTTCTTGTAGCTATTTATAATTATATTATGATTTCTTTTAAGTCTATCATCATTTGGATTTATCGAAAGTGCTATTGAAGAATAGATATAAGATAATTCATATTTTTTTAAATTAAAAGATACAATAGATAAATAATCGTAAATTATTTCATTCCAACAATTAGAATTTTTTGCATATATGTCATCTTCTTTAGAAATTTTAATGGCTTCTTTTAAATATACATATGAATTATTATAATCATTGTTATTAAAATATAATATTGCTAAATCAAAATAAGAATTTCTGCTTTTAGGTAATGCCGTTATTGCTTTTTTGTACCATTTAATAGCATTTTCAATGTCATTTAAGTTCACATATGATAGTGCAAAAAGATTCATAACTGTACTTACTTCTTCATTAGTCATTTGGCTATTAAATAATAAATACTTTTTAAACATTTTATTTGCATCGTAAAATCTATTATAAACTAAATATTCTCTTCCTAATAAATAAATATCACGTAAATCATTAGGATTATCATTTACTGCATTTTCTAATAAAACTAAATAATTTTTTCTTGATTTTTTCTTATCTTGAAAATGATTTAAAACTATTTCTGGGATATAAACTATATTTTCTATACCATTATATTCAATGCATTCATGGACAGCATGTTTCCAAGAAAAACCATGTCTTTTATGAATTTTATTTAAAAAAAATGTTAAAGTTGGCCTATTCAAAATATCAAAATCCCAATTATATGTGTACCTAATGCTCGTTGTATTAGGTAACCATTTTTCTTCTAATGATTTACGCCATCCTTTATTAAAAATTTCATCAAAATCAGTACAAATGCAAATATCAAAGTTATCATCTACATATGATAATGATTTATTTCTTGCAACATCAAATCTCCAAGGGGATATAATTTCTCTATTAACAATAACATTAGGATATTTTTTCAACATTTCAATGCTATTGTCAGTTGAACCTGTATCAAGTACATAAATAATATCAGCTTCACTCATTGATTGATACCATTTTTCTATATTTTTAGATTCATTTTTGCAAATAGCATAAACTGCTATTTTATATTTTTTATTAATATAAATCACCTACAATAAAAACCCTTAACTAGGGTTTTCTTCATTAATTTTTTTGTTTTCCTCTTCACTAGCTTTTTTCTGTTCTTTATTACTAGCTAATTGCGCTGCTCCTAGACCTACTGTGCCTAATCCCAGTCCAGCTAAACCTGCTAATCCAATCGAAGAAATTGATTTACTATCATCAAAAATTTTACCAATTCCTGTGTCAGGAACAAATGGATTGTCTGGCGTTGGCGTTGGTGTTGGCGTTGGTGTTGGCGTTGGTGTTGGTGTTGGCGTTGGTGTTGGTGTTGGCGTTGGTGTTGGCGTTGGTGTTGGTGTTGGCGTTGGCGTTGGCGTTGGTGTTGGCGTTGGTGTTGGCGTTGGCGTTGGCGTTGGCGTTGGTGTTGGTGTTGGTGTTGGTGTTGAAGTTGATACCGAAGGTTCTTTATCACCACCAATCGGAACAATTTCTCTAGGATCCCAAATTGTAATTGCTTCTGCGCCTTCTAACTGTTGCCCATTTTCATCAACAGCTATTATGCTCAAATGCATTTGTCCATCTTCACCAATATAATATCCAACTACTTTATACAAAGTACCATAACCATCATCAAATTTTATTAAATCACCTATTTCGTAATCCGACAAGTTGGTAATAACTGGCATCTTAGTATAGTTTTCAAATTGATAAAGTATTTCATCATGGTAATTTACTACATTATCAGCACTTGATATCATATAATGATTACCTCCACTACTAGAGACAAATGAAGAGAATTGTTTTATAACTTGTTGATAGTTTTTAATTAGTTGATAGTATTCTTCGACTTTTGCTATCAATAAATCTAATTCTTCACGTTTTTTAGTGATTTCTTCGTTTAAGTTCTGAACATCAATTTTCCATTTCTCAAATGCCGGATTAGGATAATATCTAATTCTTGTATCATATCTTGGCTTACCATTACTATATGTTCCTACATATTCTGTAACTTCTTCTGAACATGTTTCTGCTGGTTTATTATTATTTAAATTTTCAAGATTAATTAACATTGCTTGTAATTCTTCATCTTTTGTCTTCAGATCTTCTAAACAAATCATTATTTCTTGTATCGCATAACATGCTGGTTCTAAAGCATTTTCAATATTCCCCATAGTAACTATAAATTTACCTAAAATACATGCAATAGCTTCTTTAGCTTTATCAGCAGCATTACCATGCCATTCTTCCATTTGATTTTTTACATTTTCAAATTCAGTTTTAAGATTATCAACATCTAATTTTACTTGATTAGCTAATGCTTTACAATCTACGCCTTTTAATTCATTATACCAGTCAACATACTTACCAGTAAAATATTTATCTTTAATGGCAGTAGCATAGGTTATATTATTAGCGCTAGCATAACTATCTACATATATTTCAGCATCTTTTCTTAACCACTGTCCAGTACTAGTAAGCTTTTGAATAGCATCTTCCCTAGTTAACGATGTTTCATAAGAATAGTCCCCGGAATTTGAGATTTTTATTGATCCTGAATCTATAGCATTTTGAACTTCTTTTTTAGCTACTGCTTCACTTGCACCAGTTAATGTCATGTATCTTTTCTGTGCTGCTTCAAAACTGCTATACGTTCTATCATCACTTCCGCCAGTCTCCACCAAAGGTAAATCTGACAACTCTGTTCTTTGCGTAACATGAGTATGATGCATATAGTTATCATGAATATCTGGTCTATCAGCCGAACCAATACCATTCAATCTTGCAGTTAAAGTACTATCAGATGTCTCACTAGATAAAGTTGTATAATCGTCAGCTTTAGTTCTATATGCGTTTACATTGTAAACTTTTATATTTTTATCATCAGTAACTGAACTAGATGGTATTTCTTTTCCATCAGTTGTTGATTTGAGAACATAACTACCATCATCTTGATATGTTAAGATAAAGTCTTCATTTCCTCTTCCTACATCTGTATTTACAACATAATTAGTTCCCGGAGTTTTATCTTCTAATTCATTTAAGCTATTAATTTTTAAAAAATCTACATTTGTTGTTGGCTGATTATTACTACCAACATTATTTGCTGACTGTATAGGAGTTAAAACAAATGGATATTCACATGTTAAAGCTACGTCACCATTACTATCCAATAATTGAACACAATCAGAATTAGGAATTTTATGAACTCTATATTCTGTTCCATAATAATTTACTAGCTGATTTTCAGGTATTTCATCAAAATTAGTATAAACCTCGTTATTTTCATTTATAGAATTGTTTCCATTCATAATAATACCTCCTAACTATTAACATTCATATTTTCATCATTAAGCTCAAGATTTTTATTAAGATAGTCTTCATTATCTTTATATTCCTGAAGAGTATTTTTTAAAAAATCAATATATATCTGTATTGACTCTTCTATTGGTTCATAATTATTTGCTAACAATTTATATTTATTATAAATAACTTTTTGGGTTTTTCCTGTCCAAATACTAGTTTCGTTTATTTTTTCGAAATTTTTATTTTCGTTAGAAAAAACCTCTTTTATGTTTGCAAGTGATTTTTCAAAATTCAAAATAACTTCATTAAATTGATTATAGTCAGTTATTAATATTTTCTTCATAATTGTCGACCTCCGTATCTAATTCTCTGCTAAATGCTTCATCACTATTTTTATACTTATTATTAACATTATCAATAAATCTTCCTAAATTATTTAACGTAGCAGATACTGTGGTCATTTTCTGAAAATAATCATATGCATTTCCATAAAAAGCATCAGCATCAACACCTTGCCATATACTTTTAAGCTTTTCAATTTGCTCTAAAAGTTTTTTAATTTCTTCACTTAATAAAGAACTATCATTATTTGTAGTATTTGCAACTTCTTTCAATTCGTCGTATTTAACTTTTAATAACATCTCGCTCACCCTTATTATTAATTATTTTTATCTGCTGACTCTGGTGTTTCAATTATTATATCTGAAGCATTATTCAAATTACTATTAATATTAGCTTTAGTAATAGAAGTTTGATCATTTATTTGTTGTTCAGCTATATTACTATCATTATTAATGTTTTTTAAATTAACATTAGTAGCCGAAAAATTAGAGTCAATATTTTTAATATCAATATTTTGACTGTTAGCAATATTTTTTAAGTTAACATTAGTTCCTGAAAAATTATCATTTAATTCTTGTTTAACTGGGTTTTCATTATTGCTTATATTATTTAAAATTGGCTTGTTTCCTGCAATGTTATCTTCATATGTTGGCATATTCAATGAATTTTGATTATTTATATTTCCTAATGTATTTTTTACAATGCTACTTTGCGTATCAACTTCTACATTATTTGTTGCTGTTTGTCCTTGATTAACAGATACACCATCATTTTTTTGCATAATCATATTATTAAATTCAGTACTAAATATATTTTTGTTTTTAACAAAATCTTGAGGTATTTCTATTTTTTCAGCCATACTAGATAGTTGTCTGTCCATTTCAAACATACTATTAGAATTTTTATTAACAATATTTTTTACATTAAATAATGATGTTGAAATACTATTTATTTGTTTGTTTATTGCATTTATTCCAACATCAAATAGCCCAGTTTTTTTTATGCTAGAAAAATTACTATCCATACTTTTTCCAGCATTTTCTGCATTAGTATAACATTTATCTAATCCATTTACTGCTATATCCATTTCCTCTTCACGCATTACAAAAGTATTATTCGACATAATATCACCTTATCCCATATATAATATACAATATAATTGTAAAATATTTTTTTATATTTTTCAACTTAAAATTAACTTATTAATAAAAAAATGTTAATTTTCATTTGGAATTCCGTTTTATAACAAAAAGCGGAAATAAGTCTAATTATAGTATAATATAAAGTGTTT
>CALVZC010000051.1 GCA_944372425.1 uncultured Bacilli bacterium | reverse complement strand
ACACCTTTCATATACTAATTTATTTCTTATTTCATATATGAATTTTGTCATTTTTTCTTTAAATATTATGATTAAACTTATTTTATCTTTTAAGGTAAAGCCTTTTACTTTAGTAAAGTGCCCCCCCCACTCGAATATTTGTTTGTATTTCTAAATTCCATTCTTTTACCTTCTTTCTATTTTATAATTTTAGTTTACACTATTCTTATTTTTTTAGCAATGATTTAATAAACAGTACTAAAAATGTTACACATAACCATTAATAAATAATTGCATAAAATATTATAGGTGATTATAATGTTTAAACCTCAAAAACATAATATTTTTTGTCATTGCGATGTTTGTAAAAGAAAAAGGCAAAACAATCTTTTTTATTCCATATTAATTCTATTTTTAATTTTAATAATTTTTTATCAATCTTTTATATTAATATTTATAACAACTAAAATAAATGCTATAATTCTTTTCATTGAACTAATAGCATTTCTATTTATTATATTTCAAATTATATTCTGAAATAAAATCCATAACAACAGACAAATAACTATACATATCATAAATTTCTTTAATATTATTAATTTCATTAGAAGCAATTTCTATTTTATCTGGTAATAAAAGATGAGAAAAAAGTAAAAATACTTCTTCTGGTAATAACTGATATTTTGAACTGTAAACACCGAATAAAGAATTAATATTTATATAAGAAAAATTTTTTCTAAAAAATCTATATAGATCCATAACTGGAGTATCTATTTTAGCATGATTCCAATTTAATATATAAGAGCAATTACTCATTATTATGTGTGACAATTCTAAATTATTATGATTCATTGCTACTCTTTTACTGTTCTTATTTTTTGCAATATCATACCATTTATTAATATAAAATTTGCTATAATCTAGTGCATTAAATAAAACAGTAATATTTCTAATAAATAAATATTGACTAGGTGACAAAAACAAATTACTATCATAAATATAACAAAGATTGTCAAAATAACTTTTTAATTCCATTATTTTATCAACCTGATTTTCATAAAAGCATTTCACATCATCTAGTGAAATGCTTTTATAAAAAGTTGTCTTATTATGTAGCATACTCATTAAATAAATGGCTTCCATTGCTTTATCTTCATTTAATACCGGAAGTTCTTCTATATAATTAGTAATTTCATATTCATCATCTTGGTTAACATTTAAAATATTATTAAATTGTTTTGCTTTTAAGTAGCTTAATATTTTATCTAGATCTTCTCTTTGCTTTTTCTTTATACAATAAGTTCCACTATCTGTAGATATAATATGTATTTTCCCATTTTGTTTATATTTTTTTACATTAAATCCATATTTTCTTATGATCTTTTTTAATTCATTCATCTTGTTTTACGCAAGGAATAATTATTTTCATTCCTGTTCTCAAGTCATTTAAATCATTATATTCCTCTAATTTTTCTCTAGTAGTTTTATATTTATTAATAATATTTTCAATTATATCACCATCTCTTAAAATATAAATACTGTAAGTCGAATATGTTTCATTAGATGAATCAAATGATGAAAATAATGATGGACTACTATCATTGTCATCTAAAATAGCTTTTTCATCCATATCTTTTTTATTGTCACAAGCTACATCAATATTATCAGCATTTATTTTAAGTTCATTATTTATTTTATTAAATGCATCATCTACTTCCTTTGTTAAAGTATCATTACTTTCAGAATTATTTTCACTATTATTAATAATAGAATCATCCCTATCTATAAACGGAATAGATAAATCTTTTTTATCATCTTTTTCCATAAATAAATCATCACCAACTACTAAATCATCATTAGAATCTTCACTCTTTTTATCATTTAATACAAGTTTTTCTTTTATTTCTAATTTATCAAGAAGTAAATCGATATTAACCTTAAGAATTTCTTCATTTATTATCTCATAAGTAAAATCGTCTATATCAATAGCAAGATTAGACAAATCATATTTTGAGTCTACTTCAATATCAACTGGTATTTTATACGAAAATTTGTTTTCTATTTGACTAGCAGCAGTCATTTTATAGCTACCAGATACAATAAAATCACCTCTAATGTTGCTACCATCTTCTAACGCTAAAGTATGATCTAGAGAAATAGAAGTAATCTTGTCAATCATGTTTTTAAATTCTATTTCTTTAGAAAAAGATACTATTTCATGCATAAAATCATTCCTTTCTATTAGAATATACGTAATTAAAAAAAATTTATAACAAAAAATGCTAACTTGTTTCTAAAATTAGCATTTTTATTTCTTTTATTAATAATTTTCTTTTTTCTTTATATACAATAGGAATACTATTTAAAATTTGTTCTTTAATATTTTTCATTTCAAGATAATATTCATAAAATAATTTATCTTTGTTTTTCAATAAACATGGACCAAAATAAAACTCTTTCTTCGTATATTTAGAATTTCCTTTTATAAACTCAATAATAATATAATATTTCCCATCTTCATAAATTATTTTTTCTTTATTTATGTAAAATCCCAAATTGCATATTTTAAATCTTAAAATTTCATATTTGTTATTAGAAGAAATAATCAACCTTTTAACATTACTAATATTACTTTTGTCTTGAGTTAATATTTTAATAATATTTTCCATTCCCATACCAGAAATTATTATGGTATCTGTATTATCATTTATATTTGAAATACCATCTGCTTTTTCTAATTTTATTTTATTAAAACAAGAATACTTTAAAAGATTTTCTTCGGCTTTTAACAACGGACCTTCGTTAATATCTGAAGCCACAATTTTTAATTTATCACTACATTGAAAAAGATATATATCTAAAAGTGCATGATCACAGCCTACGTCTATAATAAATTTTGCATCACTTTCTAATACGAAGCTAGCAACAGTTTTTAACCTATTATTAATATTAATCAATTAAAAAATCCTTAAGTTTTCTAGAACGTGATGGATGTCTTAATTTTCGCAATGCTTTAGCTTCTATTTGTCTAATTCTTTCACGTGTAACACCAAAAATTTGCCCTACTTCTTCTAAAGTTCTACACTGACCATCATCTAGTCCAAATCTAAGCCTTAAAACTTTTTCTTCTCTATCAGTAAGAGTTAATAACACATTTGTAAGTTCTTCTTTTAGCATTTCAACAGTTGCATATTCTTCAGGTGACATTGTTCTTTCATCTTTAATAAAATCCCCTAAATGTGAGTCATCTTCTTCACCTATAGGTGTCTCCAATGATACTGGATCTTGAGAAATTTTGTATACTTCTCGAACTTTGTCGACAGTAATATTGAGCTTTTTAGCAATTTCTTCTTCTGTTGGTTCACGATTTAATTCCTGTGTCAATTGTCTTTGCACTCTTGCCAATTTATTAATTGTTTCTACCATATGCACAGGTACTCTTATAGTTCTAGCTTGATCAGCAATTGCTCTAGTTATAGCTTGTCTAATCCACCATGTAGCATAAGTAGAAAATTTATATCCTTTAGTTGGATCAAACTTTTCTACTGCTTTCATCAATCCAATATTTCCTTCTTGAATAAGATCTAAAAATAACATTCCACGACCTACATATCTCTTAGCAATACTAACAACTAAACGAAGATTTGATTCTGCTAACATTTTTTTTGCATATTCATCACCTTGTTCTGCAAGACGTGCGTATTCAAATTCTTCATCTATTGTAAGCAAATTAATTCGACCAATTTCCTTCAAATACATTCTAACAGGATCATTAATTTTTATATCTTTAGACATAGTAAGATCCTCGACAACAAAACTTGTAGGATCATCATCGTCATTAGAGTTATCTGCCATTTCACTAATTATTTCTATATTATTCTCAACAAGAGAGTTGTATAAATCATCTAGTGTATCACTATCTACTTCTAAACCTTTTAATTCTTCAACAAGTTGTTCATAAGTTATATAACCTACCTTTTTCCCTGCTTCGATTAACTTTTGTTTTCTTTCTTCGATAGTTTTTATTTCTTCAATCATGATCTATTTCCCCCAATTCTTAATAGCCTTATTTGTTCTGCAACCTTAGCTTTCTCTAACTCATCAGTTTCTTTTCTCATTGTCTCTTCTAGGCGTAATATTTCTTGCCTCACATTATATTCACTGATAGCACTTACATAATCTTCTATTGTTATGTCGCTTATTTTTTCATCTAGCTCAAGATTCAAAACTTTTTCAAACGCTGCTAATAATTCTTTCTTATCTTCTAAATAAGTATAAAAATCTGCAATTATAATATCACCATAATTATGATAATAATAACTAATTTCTCCAGCTAAATTTCTTAATTCTGAATTAACAAAATATAATTTTTTATTGTCATAGATTCTTATTACTTTAGGATTTATTAGCATATAATGAATAAATTCTAAAGAAGCTCGCATATATTTGTCATATTTTATATCTTTTTTGGTTGAAAAATTAGTAATTAAATTTCGATTATTATTGTTTTTTTCTTTATACTCATTTAATTTTTTTTCTAGTGTATTATAACTCAAATTTGTTTCAGTTGCAAGTTTTTTAAGTATTATTTCTTGTCTTATTTCATCTTTTATTTCACTTGCTTCTTTTAAAACGTTATTTATATATTTAGAAAGTTCTATATCACTTGAAAAATTAACACCATTTCTAAGTCTTTCTATCTTAAAATCACTATAATTTAATGCATTTTCAATTAAAGATAAAAATCTTTCTTTCCCATATTTTAAAATAAAAGTATCTGGATCTTCCTCGTCTTTTAGCATTACTATTTTAACATTAAGTCCTGCTTTTTCCAGCAATTCTCCATTATGTAACATAGAATCTAAACCTGGGTTATCACCGTCTAAACATAAATATATATTTAATGACAATCTTTTTAATAAAGATATTTGTTCATCGGTAATTGCTGTTCCCATTAATGCAACAGTATTTTTTATTCCTATTGTACTAGCTCTAATAACGTCCATAAAACCTTCCATTACAATAGCAAATTTCTGTTGTCGGACATATTCCCTAGAAGCATAATAATGATAAAGACAAGAACCTTTCCTAAAAATTGGTGTTTCTTTAGTATTCATATATTTACTAAGCTTACTATCTGTATAAATTCTCCCACTAAACCCAACAATTCTTCCATTGCGATCTTCTAAAGGAAACATAATTCTATTAATAAAAATATCATTTTCACCATTAACTAATCCAAGTTCATTAATGGTATTTAAATCATATTTCTTTTCTTTCAAATACCTGCTCAATTTGTTTTTCTCATCTAACGCTAATCCTATACCAAATTCTTTAATGGTATCTGAATCTATATTTCTTTTCTTTAAATATTCACGAGCTTTTTTACCAATTTCAGTATTTAACATTAATTGATAAAATTTTGCTGTTATATCGTATATATCATAATATTTTGAATATTTTTTATCCGTCGATGATGCAAAATTATTTACAGTAATACCAACCCTATCACCGAGAATTTTTAAAGCCTCTTTAAAATCAATGTTTTCAATTTGCTCTAAAAAGTTAAAAATATTACCACTATTATGACAACTCCAACAATTATAAGTTTGTCTCTTAGGATCGACACTCATTGATGGATTCTTATCATTATGAAAAGGACAAATTCCCCAATAATATTGTCCTTTTTTTGTAAGAGGAACGTATTCACTTATTAAATCTACTATGTCAATTTTATTTCTTATATCATTAATAGTATTTTGATTATTCATAAAATCCCCTCTATAATTATATAAAAACCAATTGTGAGTGTAAAAACAATTGGTTTTTTAAGAATTTATTTTTGTAGCATATTCAAAAGATTAACTTTAAACATATCTTTTTCTGGATGACTTTTTGAAATCATTACACCTTTATATGTTGACAATTCAGCACGATGACCTTCTTCAAGGATTTCTTCTGGAGTAATATTTGTCAATAAAACAATTTTTTTATCTTCATAAACTGTGTAATGCAATCTAATTTCACCATGTACTTTAGCAAAAAGTTCAGCTGTTGGTAACTTTAATTCATAACTTTTGGTATTTTCTTTTTTAGAAACGGAAACTAATTCTCCTAAAAAATTACCATTTCTTATTTCTGGATAATACTCAAATGTTAATTTTTTATAAGCAAACATATTGTACTTTCTAACAGTTCTTTCTTTTTTTCTAAAATCATTCTCATTTTGATATTCAAAAATATAATTCTGTTTCATGTATTCAACCCCCCATTGAATATAATAGAATACTTCAACCCCTATCTTCAAGTTGTGTATGTATTATATCACAAATAATACATTTTGTCAATATTTTTTCACTTTACAGTAAAAAAGAGTAAATTTTCTTCACAATGTTAATTTGATATAATTACTACATAATAAAAAGGTGGTAAGTAGCAT
>CALVZC010000050.1 GCA_944372425.1 uncultured Bacilli bacterium | reverse complement strand
TCTCACTATTTATGGGAACTTAATTTTTAAAAGTTTTAATTTTTCTACTATCGGGAACTTACTTTTTAATTCAACCCTTTTTTTTATTTTTCTGTTTTCTGATATAAATATAACACCGAAAATTATCGTTCCTATTATAGATGCTATTTTTCCTTCTTTTAAAAATGGCGCATTATATATTATTTCTAAAGAATAAACTCCTTTATTAATTTTAAATCCAATAAAAGAACCATCAACTTTTTCGTAATTTTGTTTTTTTCCATTTAAATAAATAGTAAAACCTTCATCATAAGGTATAGACATATACAAATAACCATCTTTTGTTACATTAATATTTCCTTTTATATAATTACCTTTAGTTTTTTCTTTATCAAATATAAATTCATCAACATTATTTTTTATATTTTCTAGTTTGTCATAATTTATAACATATATTTTTAAATCTGAAATAACATAATTACCTTTGCTAAATACAACATTTAATTCATTAATAACATCATTAGAAGAAAGAACATAATTAAATGTTGTATTCTTATTATGATACTTCCATCCATTGCAAGATAATACATTTTTTATTTCATTTATAGTTATCTCCAAATCACCATTTGAACATTTTTGATTATTATCTAAAGAAAACTCAATCATTAAAATATCATTTTTATTTAAACCATCAACTTTAAACTTCATGTTAGTTGTATTTTCTATATCAAAACTATACAAATTATTTATTTTATTAATTTTAATATTATCAATATTTTCTAAAATAGAAATACTGCCATTAAAATCTTCTATAGAACTTTCAAAATTACTATTAGAATAATCTTTAACAATTATATTTTTTAACAAAGCTTCCATATTATAAGGAAATTCAAGTTCTTTATATTTATCGTAACCCATAACATTATCTGAAGCATATATTATTGGCAATACATCTTCATTAACATAAAGATTATCATTAACTGATACTCTATTATAACCAACAGGTACACTACCATCTGACACAAAAAATTTATTAGCATTGTATAAATTATAAAAAATATTCATACTAGAAGTTATTTTGCCATAAGTCCTTTGAGTTATTTCATTACCTGTCTCATTATAATAAAAGCTTTTGTAATTGTTGTTCGAAGTAGATGAATAAATAGTACCACTATAATAATCAGTAGATAATATTCTATTTATATTTTGCAATAAATAATTATTGTTTGCAACACGATATATGCTTTCTTCATTATTGAAAACTTCTTCATAACCTTTAGAATCAGAATTTGTCAAATTATTATAATCATCCTTTAAATATAAGCTATCCGAATTAAAAGATGTAAATAATGCTACTGTAATTACAATAACTAATATAAACAAATTATTTAATTTTGACTTTTTAAATTTTATTTTTATCATAAAACATAATATCAACATTAATAATTCTAATATAAAAATTATTTTTTTATTATTGTCTAAATTAAAAAGAAATACAAATATACCGATTAACAAAGAAATAACTAATGACTTATTAATTATTTTTTTATTATTTTCAAAATTAAACATCATATTTGCTACGAACAAAGTCAAAATTGGGATAAAAGGTATTAATACTTTATAATCAACATACATTGTACCATTTAAAATATAAGTAAAAATTGGGAAAAGAAAAAACATGGTAATAAATAAAACCAAGAAGAAAAATTCTTTGTTCTTGTAAAGAATACTATATATATATATATATATATGATACTGATTAAAATTAATGCATTTAATCCTGGAGAATATGATGAATAAAATAAATTTAATATTTTTAAATTTGGAATAATCAAATTAAAAAAATTAATATTAACATTTGAATCTGCTCTTCCACTTAAAATGACATAAAGAGTTGGTAAAATTATTATCATTCCCATTAATATTCCTACAATAATTGGAATAAGAAATTTAACTGTTTCTCTAGCAAATAATTTAAAATTTATATTTTTATTATTTTTTATAAAATTATATAGTCCATATACAGTTATTACAAATATTGAACCAACACTAAAAAAATAACTTGTCATTATTAGCAAAAATACACTAATAATTAATAGACATCTTTTGTTTTCCATAAAATACTTATCAACACCAATTAAAGATAAAATTAAAAAAGGCATGTAATTAATAAACATAATATGTCTGTGACTATGAAAAAGAACTGGAGTTATTGTCAAATATACAATTGTTGAGAAAAAAGCTATCGAACTATTATATTTGTTAAGTAACCACTTATAAAGTAGTATACAACTAATAAATACAATAATAATTAATGAAATTTGAATATAGTCGATCATTTCAATAAATGGCAAAAAATAAGAAATTAAAATAATAGGATTTAATAGTCCATAATAAGAATAGTAAAAAATATTTTGACCATTTCCCAAATTAAAAGCAAAATTAGGAATTAAATTTCCAGTCTCATAAAACAACTTTCTAAAATAATCTGGTATAGAAAAATGTTGGCAATCCCAATCTACAGTAGAACCATAAAAACTATCTAAAAAATTAGTTATACATAATACATAAATTATTATCAATAATAATATAAGAACAATTTTTTTATAATCATCTTTTTTTAACTTTTTCATTATCAATTCCTCAATTATATATAATATAACATTTTAAAAAACAAAAAAAGAGAATAAATCTCTTATTTACAAAAAAATGGTGTCCCGTTGGAGATTCGAACTCCAGACCCTTTGATTAAAAGTCAAATGCTCTACCTACTGAGCTAACGGAACATAAAAATGGCTGCCTCGGCTAGATTCGAACTAGCGCATGCGAGAGTCAAAGTCTCGTGCCTTACCGCTTGGCTACGAGGCAATAAAAGTGGTGGAGAGAGATGGATTCGAACCATCGAACCCGAAGGAACAGATTTACAGTCTGCCGCGTTTAGCCACTTCGCTACCTCTCCAAAAAATGGTGCCGAAACCAGGACTTGAACCCGGAACCTACTGATTACAAATCAGTTGCTCTACCAATTGAGCTATTTCGGCACTAATATATGGTGGGCGATATAGGACTCGAACCTATGACCCCCTGCTTGTAAGGCAGGTGCTCTAACCAACTGAGCTAATCGCCCGAAAATAGACATGTCACATATGACAGTATTAAATATATCATTTAGTACTTTTTTTGTCAACAAATATTTTTATATTTAATAATATTTTATTGTAGTGTTACAATTGATGTGAGACATTTCAATATAGTAAAAAAGCAATAAGTCTAGTAAAATGTAATTATCACAAAACATTTCTATTAGAAAAGACTTATCGCTATGACAAGTATATCACATTATCCACATAGTTTAAATACTAAATATTATGCTGTTTTATTATATAGAAACAAAAATCCTATATCTTTTGTTTGTAGGAGATATAAATGTTCTAAAGCATCTCTTATGCGCTGGAATAAAAAATTTGATGGTACTAAAGAATCATTAATTGATAAATCTCATAAACCTCTATCAAAGCATCCTAACGCTCATTCTGATGAAGAAATTTCTTGGATTAAAAATTATATTAGAAAAAATCCCAATATTTCTCTTTGTGAACTCTATGGAAAATTACGTGTTGAAAAAGGTTATTCTAGACATGCTTGTTCTTTATTTATAATTGTTAGAAAACTTAAATATAACGTTAATACCAAACACCATTCTAAATATATTCCTAAAAAGTATGATACGCCTATTAATATTGGTATTAAATGGCAAATGGATGTTAAAGTTGTTCCTAAAGATTGTTATGTTGGTAAGTTGCCTGATAAATTTTATAAATATACAGTTATTGATGAAACCTCCAGAGAACGTTTTATTTATCCTTATAAAGAACAATCTTCTTATTTTACAATTGATTTTGTTAAACGTGCCATTATTTATTTTGGTTATAAGCCTCAAATTATACAAACTGATAATGGTCCAGAATTTACCTATACTAATAAAAACTAATAGAACACATCCTTTAGATTCATTATTAAGTTCTTTAACGATAACTCATAAATTAATTAAACCTAGAATTCCTAGACATAATGATAAAATTGAAAGAAGCTACAGAAATGATCAAAATAGATTCTATTCTTATGATGATTTATTAAAACAAATGAAGGCTTATCTTAAACATTCTAACAATATCCCTATGCAATCATTGAACTGGCTTTCTCCTATTCAAATGAGACAACATATTATAGAAAAAAACAATATTCAATAATTACATTGTAATTATATCATACTGCTTTTATTTTTTATATAATTTTTATCTCACATCATTTACAATTATACAAAATTTTATTTTAATTTATTAGTTGTTTTAACTAATAATAGTATTATTGTAAAATTAGAAAACTTCTACTCATTTTTCACTTTTGTTAATTTCTCTCATTTTTTCTTCTATCCATTTTGGTAATAAACTATTCAAACTAGAAAAACCATGGGCTGTTTCAATTATTCTTATTTTTCTTTTTTTAGAAATTCTATAATCAACGTTTTTTATACTAAGCTTTACTTGATGATTCTTTTCATCAACATCGACAATTTTTGTCTTTATTATTTCGCCAATGTTAACATAATTATTAATATTATTTACAAAATTAGAAGAAATTTCAGAAATATGAATTAATCCACTATAATACTCATCTAAATTAACAAAAATTCCATATTTTTCTATTCCAGTAACATAACCTGTTACAATTTTATCCTTTTCATATTTAGTCATTGTTAAACACCCTCTTCGTTGATTATATCATAAAACAATTAAATGAAACAATTAAAATACTTTACTAATATAACACTTACATATATAATATTTTTGGTGATTTTATGAATGAAGAAGAAAAAATAAAAAGCAAAATACAAGAAATAAAACCTTTTTTAAAAGCAGATGGTGGTGATATTGAATTTATAAAATTTGAAAATGGTAACGTATATGTAAAATTACTTGGTGCATGTAATAATTGCCCAATGATTGACATGACTTTGAAAGAAGTAATAGAAAACATTTTAGCAAGTGAAATTTCTACAGTAAAAAAAGTTATCAGGGTTGATTAGTTTGTAACCAAGTAATTGAAGGTATATAACTATACTTTTTTTTAATTGTCTTAAAAATCTTTTTTAAATATTTTTCATATAATAAACTATAATTAATAATTTTTTCTATATATTCTTTATTTTCTTCTTTTCCATTATGAAATATATCAAAAAAATAAGTAGGAAAAAGTAATCTACTAATTAATAAAACGCTTTCTTGATAATTTAAATTTAAACTTTCTATATTTATAATATCTATCGGAGAATCATTAAAAAAAGCTTCTTTTATATATTCAGCAATTCCTTTTACTGGAGATGAAATAGTAACATTTAATGGATCATATAAATCATACAATTCAAAGTTCTTTTTTATCCTAGAATATGTAATTCCATATTCTAAAGTATAGTTTTTAGCAAATTGATAGTACTGTATAGCATTTTCTCCTAAACCTATAAAATAGTCATAATATTCTCTAAACTTAAACATCTTATTTTTTTTTGTAATATAATTTTCAAAATTATCTATTTTTTTTGACCAAAGAATATCCCATTTATATGGAGAAACATTTGAAAATACCCTTAATGAAAAAATACTTTTAATATCATTAAAATCTACTAATTTATTTTCTTTTTTTGTAGTAATTTGAAAAAGGATATAATTATTATTTTCAAAGTTAGTAATTAGCTCTCCTCTAAAATTATAAATAATTTTATGAAAATTCTCATATTTTTGTGTTTCTTTTAATGCTAACATATCTACTTTGCTCTTACATTTTTCAAAAATATAATAATTATTATTAGAAAATATATAATATTTATTGTTTTTATATTTAATTTGATTTATATCTATTTTATAAAAATATTCTATTATATTTTTCATATATTGGCCCCTTATGTTAAATAATATGTAAAATTAACAAAATGATTCAACATATTAATAAAATTTAATCACGTAAAAATCTCGTTTTTTATTATAAAACGAGATTTTACTAATTTACATAATTTATATTACATAGTTAATATAATCCTATGCAGCTTTCATTAAAGTATGACTATCTAAAGTTTCATCTTTATCTTCACCTAAACCTAATTGATCTAATTGATCTTTTAACGAAACTAACATATCATGCATATTATCAGCTGTTTTACTTCTTCTATCCCTTATATTTTTTAATTGCTGAACACTTATTCTAATAGGTTTAGATTGTGACACTATACTACCATACCTATCATTATTATCAATAATTATGTATGTTGGATTTTTTCTTTGACTAAATAATATTTGAGCTTGCTCTGCTGCTCCTTTTCGAATGTCTGCCATTTCTTTGTTTCTTTTATGCAAAATTTGAGCTTGCTCTGCTGCTCCTTTTCGAATGTCTGCCATTTCTTTGTTTCTTTTATGCAAGATTTGAGCTTGCTCTACTGCTCCTTTTCGAATGTCTTCCATTTCTTTGTTTCTTTTATGCAAAATTTGAGCTTGCTCTGCTGCTCCTTTTCGAATGTCTGCCATTTCTTTGTTTCTTTTATGCAAGATTTGAGCTTGCTCT
>CALVZC010000049.1 GCA_944372425.1 uncultured Bacilli bacterium | reverse complement strand
TTAGATTATGCTGAATTACAAGCTGAAAATCATAATGCGATGACTATGAAAGATTGGGTAGAGAAATTAAATGCATTCTTACAATTTAACGGAAAAGAAATCCTACATAATGCTGGGAAAATATCTGCTAAAGTTGCGCAAGAATTAGCATATAGAGAATATGATAAATTTAAAGTAAAACAAGATAAGTTATATAAATCTGATTTTGATAATTTTCTGAATGAAATAAAAATGATAGAAGGTAATGGTGATAAAAAGTGAATAAATTAAATGAATATTTAGAACAAGATATATGGAATCCTAAATATTTATTTCATGGAAGTCCTTATGAAATTGATGTTTTAGAGCCAAGAAAATCTACTGATGACCAAAATAAAGAAAATGAGGATTATGCAGTTTTTCTTACAAGTTGGTTTATTAATGCTACATCTTATGCTTTTAGAAATAAATTAAAAGAGATAAATGAACATTATGATTTTTCAATGAATCATAATGGTGAATTGCCCGCTATGATTTTTCGAGTTGATAATTTGCCTGATGACTTATATGGATACATATATGTTTTTAATAAAACAGATGATATGATAAAAGATAATCATGAATATACAACACAATATAGATGTTATCATGAATTGCGTCCAGTTGATATTGTAAAAGTTTATTATAAAGATTTTGCAGATTATTTTAGTAGAGAATCATTACAAAAACTTAAGTAGAAGGAAGTGCTTGAAATGAATAATGAAAAAATACCAACAAGTACCAATATAAATTGGTTGATACCGATTTATTGCAACCTCTTTGAAAATCCTTGTAAATAAAGGGATTGTGAGATTTTAGATCTTACACGTTTTAGCTTGAAATAGTTAAAATTTGAGTAAAAATGCCAAAAATATCATATTTTTAAAGCTTTTTAGTAGGACTATTAATAAGGTGATACCACCATTGCAACCCCTTTTGCAAATAAGTTATTTAATTTTTTATAAAAATACTATAATTAAAAATATAAAAATTACTAAATGAAGGTGATAATTATGATAGTTATATTTGAAGGATTGGATAATTGTGGAAAAACTACTTTAGTTCAAATGTTAAATAAATATTATTCTAGTATATAAATAGAAACTGAAATTTCGAAAGAGTTTGAAACTAATATTGGAAAAGAATTAAAAAATATGGCAAAAGAAGGCAAATTAGATCCAATTTTAAAAGCTTATTTATTTGCAACTGATAGATATATAAGAATGAAAGAAATATCTAAACAAGATTTGGAAAGTAAAATAATAATGTTTGATCGCTATGTTCCGTCTGCACTTGCATATAGAATGGCGGAAGGAGTGGATAAAGAATGGGTGTCTAATATTAATTCTATTTTCCCAAAAGCAGATATTGGATTTTTTATTGATATTTCTCCAGAAGAATCAGTTAAAAGAAACACAGATACGAAGTTTAATATAAAAGCAACACCTGAACATCTTAGTAAAGTTAGAAATTCTTATTTATCAATTTTAGATGAAAATAATTTAATATATACTAACGGAATGAGACCAATAGAAGAAATTTTTAATGATGTGTTGTCAAAAATAGAGGAGTATAGAAAAGTAAATGGAAAACGAATTAAATGAACTAATAAGGAATTTAGAAAAATGTAAATTATGCAAAGAAAAATTCGGTTTTGAACCTCATCCTATTTTTTTAGGTAATGTTAATTCTAAAATAGTGCAAATAAGTCAAGCACCTTCAGCAACAGTTCATGAAACCTTAAAACCATTTACAGATCAAAGTGGTAAAAAATTAAAATATGAGTGGTATCAAATATCAGATGAAGATTTTTATAACCCAGATAATTTTTATATAGCTGCACTTGCGCATTGTTATCCTGGTAAAGACAAAAATGGAAATGATAGAATGCCACCTAAAATTTGTTATGAAACATGGATAAAGAAAGAACTTGAACTTATTAATAATGAAATATATGTAATAATAGGTGCTAAATCAGCTAAAACATTCTTTCCAAAAGATAATTTTAATGAATTAATTTTTAAAGATAATTATATCAATGGTAAGTTAGCAATTGTATTACCACATCCTTCACCACTTAATATTAAATGGTTTAAGGATCATCCTGAATTTATGCAAGATAGAATAATTAAAGTTAGAAAAATAATAAAGACAGTATTGGAGGTAAAATAAATGATAGATTTAAATAAAATACAAAAAGATGTATATCAAAATAAATTAGATAAAGGTTTTAATGTCACTGATATTAATAAAGAATTTTGTTTAACATATGGAGAGATGGCAGAAGCATATGAAGCGTGGCGCAAAAAGAAAGATGATGTCGGTGAAGAAATAGCTGATGTTGTAATATATCTTTTAGGTTTGTCTGAAATATTGCACATTGATTTAGAGGAAGAAATACTTAGAAAAATAAATAAAAATAAGCATAGAGAGTACAAAGTCATTGATGGTGTTAACACTAGAGTAAAAGAATATGAAGAATAATATAGATGAATAAGAATTTTTGAATAATTTTCAAATATTTTTAAAAAATTATTAATTAAAATAATACAAAAATTATAATAAGAAGCAGGGAAAAAACCTGTTTTTTATGACATTCTAAGATTTGTCAATAATAAATTTTTATGTTATATTAATGCATACTGAAAAGACACGAAATTTCTAATTTTTTTAAAATTTTGAAATTATGTGTTTATTTAGTATATAATATTAATGTAATCAAGTGGTGTTGATTACTTATCTAATTGTTTGCATAGTACAAATATTTGTCTAAGAAGTTTAGTTGTACATGCAATTGTTGCAACGTAATGATGTTTTCCTTCATTGCGTTTTTTTCTGTAATAATTTTCAATATCATTTTCTACATGACATACTCTAGTAACACTTAAAATATTTAATATTGATACAAAAAGAATTTTTTCTTAAATATTTGTTTCCGGATTTGGAAATTGGACCTTTTATATTTATAGATTTACCAGATTGTTTTATAGATGGATCTAAACCACAATATGCTGTCAATTCTTTTATATTTTTAAATCTATTTATGTCACCAATTTCTGCGATTATTAGAGATGTTGTAAATTCACCAATACCAAATATAGAATTAATACTTTCAAAGTATTTTGTTTTCCTTCCTAAAAATATAATTTTATATTTAATTATTTCTATTTCTTTTTGATAAGTATTAATTAATCTCGCAAGTTGTGAAAGACTTGAAGTTATTTCATCATCTTTCGAAACAGATGGATAAGAATTGATTGCGTATTCTTTAATGGTTAAAGGTTTCTTTTTCCAATGTCTAAATCCATTCTTTTTAAAGAAATTTTGTAATGCATCAATTCTAGTATTAGAAATGATATCGGCATGTGGGTACTTTTCAATAAAACTTAGTGCCAAATCACTATAAATAGATTTATTTTTAAATATTAACTCATATTCAGGAAAACACAAATAAACTAAATTTTTATATCTGTTTTTCAAATTAACACATAGTTCATCTAATGCATGATATTGTCTAGATAGAGCATTCATATTTAAATAAATATCATCAGGTTTAATATACTCTTTAAAATCAGTAGTAAAAAATAATTCGGAAAGTGAAAGACAATCAAGTTTATCAGTTTTAGTTTTTCTTAGATTTCTTTTATACATTTTAGAATATAAAGCATTAATAACAAATACTTTAAAATTATTTTCTAAGAAAAATCTTTCAATGGGTCTATGATAAATGCCAGTGGATTCCATTATTACAGAAATATTATCTAATTTCAATTTGTTAATTCTATTAAGTAAATTAGTAAAATCATCAATAGAATGATTAATTTCATATGGCTCAATTAGAACTTCACCACAAGAACTAATTAACAAAACCATACTTTTACCTTTAGCCACATCAATGGCTAAAACATTTTGCATAAGCATACTTCCTTTCATGTACGATTGAACTCTAGAATCTCAATATTCCTCATCACGCTTGTTATATAAGATTAATTAAATAATCCTCACATTCTTAAACTAGGAAAATAAAAAGAAAAGAGCTAGGCCGTCATAAAAATGGATACAAAGACCCTTGGTATAATTTGCCTAAACTCAATCGTGGTAATTTATATTCATTTTTATAAAAATGAATATAAATATTATAATGTAAATATCAAAAGTTTCAACTTATCAAACCTAATCAATTTACTACTCAGTATTATACGTGATATAATATATGTGCACGTAACAATAAAAAGGAAGTGAAAAAAATGGAAAATTCAGAAAAAACGTTCCCAAAAACAAGTATTAACTGCTTGATACCAATTTATTTAACCTCTCCAAGAAATCCTTATAAATAAAGGGTTTGCGAGCATATAGGTTTTACGCATTTTTTCAAAAAAAGGTAAAAAATAATAAAAAGCAATCAAAAATAGTTAAAAATTAGGTATTTGTTTTTAGTTGATACCACAAGGTTAACCCCATAATATTTTGACGAGAAAGGAGATGAAAGATATATGTTAAATGAACAAAATAACTTATTAATTTATAAAGGCAAAAGTGGGAATATAGTAGTTGATGCAATATATAAAGATGAAACTTTATGGCTCACTCAAAAAGGGATGGCTAAAGTTTTTGATTGTAGTGTGGATAATATATCATTACATTTGAAAAATATTTTTAAAGAGAAAGAACTGAATGAAAATTCAGTTATCGAGGAAACCTCGATAACTGCCTCTGATGGTAAAAACTATAAAACCAAAATATATAATTTAGACGCAATAATTGCAGTTGGGTATCGTGTTAATTCTAAAAAGGCAACAGAATTTAGAATATGGGCAACTAAAATATTAAAAGAGTATATGATTAAAGGGTTTGTATTAAATGATGAGCGATTTATTAGAGGAAATAAGTATGATGCAAAATATTTTGATGAATTATTAGAACGAATTAAAACGATTAGGGTAAGTGAAAGAATGTCTTATCAAAAAATCACAGATTTATTTATTGTAACATCAGTAGATTATAATCCTAAAAGTGAAGAAGCTTATACTTTCTTTAAAATTGTTCAAAATAAACTTCACTTTGCAATAACTGGTCATACTGCAGCAGAACTTATTTATAGTAGGGCTAATCATCGAGAAGAACATATGGGTCTCACTAATTGGAAGAACTCACCTGATGGACTAATATACAAGTATGATGTTGTGATCGCTAAAAATTATTTAAACGAAGAAGAATTAAATAAATTAAATGATTTAACAAATATGTTTTTGGTTTTTGCAGAAGACGAAGCTAAGGAAAGACACATTATGACTATGCAGAATTGGATTAATGCTACAGATGATTTGTTAAAATTTAGAAGAAAAAGTGTATTAAAAAATTCAGGGACTATTTCTCATCAGCAAGCTATGGAAAAAGCAGAAAATGAATATGAAAAGTATAGGTTGATTCAGGATCAACATTATATTTCTACTATGGATGAATTTTATGATAAATATTTAAGGGAAAATAATGAAGTGAGTGATGAAAATGAACAATGATTCAATCAACAGCTTGATATCGTAATGTTAACCTCTACATTAATTAGAAAAAAAGTGTTACTTATGAATATAGTAATAGTGATTTTAAGTTAGTGTAATTTTAATTAATAATGATTTATGGTTCATACAAGATTTGATTGCTGAATTATTTGAAATAAAACGAAGCATTATTACAGAATATATCAACAATATTTTAAAAGAGTGGTTAATTTAAAGAAGGGATTTCCGTCGGAATTTCCGACAGAAGTTCTAGAGAAAACAAGATGATAAATCAGATTTTGATTTATTATTAGAAGAAATAGATAAATAATAATTTGAAAATGAGGATTACATATGCATAAAGGAAAAACTGGAATATTATTAATAATATTAGGAAATATATTGTACTTGGCTTATACCTTATTTTGTGGTAATGAGGTTACACCATTTAGTGAATTTAGTTCAGGTTTGTTATTAGGTTTATCAATAGGAATTAATTTAACAGGAATAATATTATTGGTACTATATATTTCAAAAAATGAAAAAAATAAATGATTATATAGAAAGGAAAGGTGACAAAAAATGTATAAAACAGTTGTTATAGATTATTCGCCAAAAGCAGATAATATGGCACAAAAAGTAGAAGAAAAAGCAAATGAAATGTTAGAAAATGGCTATGAGTTAGTTACAATGTCAATTACAGGAACAGCAAAAGCAATTCTAATATTTAAAAAGTAAATAAAAAAATAAAGGAGTTTCTATGAATAGTATTATAATATATGGTTCTCATTATGGAACAACAAAACAATATGCAGAAGAACTTTCAAAAAGAACTAATATAAAAGCAATTTCTTTTAAAAAATTTAATCAACAAATAAATGATTATGATAATATTATTTATTTAGGTGCTTTGTATGCCGGTGGAGTATTAGGGATGTCAAAAACACTAAAAAAATTAAATAATATTTCAAACAAAAAAATTCTTATTGCAACAGTTGGTCTTTCGGACCCAACGGATGAAGTAAATAAAAATAATATAAGGAATAATATAAAAAATCAGATACCAAAAGAAGTTCTTGAAAAAGCAAAAATCTTCCATTTAAGAGGTGGAATAGATTATTCAAAATTAAACTTTGCCCATAAAACTATGATGAAATTGCTTTATAATGCAGTTAAGAATTTACCAAATGAAAAGCAAACAGCTGAAGATAGAGCAATGATAGAAACTTATAACAAAAAGGTTAATTTTATTGATTTTTCTAGTTTAGATAAGATAGCTAATGAAATACAAAAATAAAGACAAATTACAATTTATCGAGTAGATTTGTATCTACTTTTTTCTTTGGGTAAAAACATGATATAATATAATAGATTTATGAGGAAGTGATGAAAATGAACAATAATCCAATTAATTGGTTGATACCGATTTATTCAACCCCTCCAAGAAACCCTTATAAATAAAGGGATTGTAAGATTTTAAATCTTGCACA
>CALVZC010000048.1 GCA_944372425.1 uncultured Bacilli bacterium | reverse complement strand
TTCATACTCCCTTTTTAATGAAAACATTTTTTAATATAATTACTTTTAGATAATTATTTTTGTTTTTTCAAACATACTCATAATTTATCACTTACATATATTATTATACCATAGATTTTTGGCATATTTTATTAATAGTAGTATTTAAATCTATATATTTATCAAACACTTATATTCATACTCTACATCATACTTTTTAGTATAAATACTACTTATTACTCTAGTAATTTTATAGGTATCATTTATAAGACAGAAAGTTGTAACGTCGTCTATTAAATGAAACTTTCTACCTAAATTATCGGAGAATATATTTATGCTTTCTCCTGTTCTCGTATAAATATCTAGTTTTATCTTTTTATCGGTTTCTTTATAAACATAGATTCTATCAATTAATTCATTAAAAATATCACTGAAACACTCATCATCATTTAAGCAATTATCTAACATCTTTTTTAGTTCATTAATTTTATTTTCAATATAGTTTTTATCTTGCTTATTATTTTGTAATTCATTCAGTTTGTTTTGATTAGTAATTATTTCTTCATTAATCAAATCTACTTGTTTTTTATAATCTTCTTTAGATAAATATTCTTCCATAACAAGTTCTAATAATTTATCTTTTTTATTATTTAACATTAAAATTTTAGACTCTATATTTTTTATTTCAGATTCATTATTATTGGTTTCTAAATAATTCTTACAGTCATTTAATATTTCATCAAAAATGTGCTTTCTTCGTTTCAATAATTTATGAAACATATCTTTAAAAATGAGATCTAATTCAAATTCAAATACTCTAGGATTAGAACAGCCTTTTAAACTATCACGCCGGTATACTTGGCATTCCCATACTGGATTATTTTTCATTTTACCAGCCGATGATCTATGATAAGTTAAGCCATGTCTACCACAATAAATTTTACCGGAATAAGTATATCTATTTTGAAATACTTTTTTATTAACTGCTCTATTTGTAAAACTATCTTGCCTTTCTTTTAATTTTTTGTTAGCTCTATCCCACAACTCTTCCGATATTATTGGTGGGACATTTTCATAATCTTTATAAATAATCCAATCAGATTCATTTAATTTTTTCTTCTTCTTAGTACGGTAATCTAATACCTTCGTTTTATGACCGCAATAATATCCTTTATATTTAGGATTTTCAATAATTCTAGTTAGTATTGTTGTATCTATCCTTTTACCCTTTTTATTTTTATAACCTACGCTAAATAAATACTTTGATACTTTAGATAAACCATCGGTAGTATTAGCATATCTATCAAAGATAATTTTAATCATTTCGGCTTCTTTTTCATCAATCACTAATTTTCCTTTATCTTTTACATAACCATAAATATTGGAACAACCTAACACTGTACCACTATCAATACTTCTTTTCATACCAAAAGATACTCTTTCTGATAGTTTTCTAACTTCATCTTGAGCAATCGAAGACATTATTGTAAGTCTAAGTTCGGAATCAGGTAAGATAGTATTAATATTATCATTTAAAAAATAGACATCAACACCATCTTGCAGTAACTCTTGTGTATATTTGATGCTATCTAAAGTGCTTCTTGAAAACCTGGATATTTCTTTTGTTAATATTAAATCAAATTTATGCTTTTTGGCATCTTCGATCATTTTTAAAAATTCTTCACGTTTATTAACTGATGTGCCACTAATACCTTCATCAATATATGAACCTATAAACTGCCAGTTAGGAACCTTACTTATATAATCATTAAAGAATGATATTTGTGCAGATAAGGAGTGCAACTGCTCATCTTTATCTGTTGATACTCTGGCATAAAAACATACTCTTAATTTTAATTCTTGCAATGGAACACCTTTCATAATATTATTCCTAACTGTATATAAGTCCATAGTAACGCCTCCTAAGTTAATATTTTGTAATTATCAATATTGTTTATATAATCATCATTAATTTTACTTTTTTCTAATGTAAGTTTATTCATTAATTTATTAATACAAAAGTTATACATTCCATCATCTATGACATTTTCTCTTTTTAAGTATTCAAGTAGTTTGATACTTGTTTCTATTTCAATTATTCTAGATGGAATTTTATTTATTGTCTCCATATACTTTGCCCTTTCTTTTAAGTTTATTTTTATAAAAACTAAAAAAGAACTTAAGGTAATAAGTTCTACAAAAATCGAAAACTTAATACCTTACGAGGACAAAATTAGACTAAACCATTATCCGAAAATATTAAGTTTTCAAATAACAATTTAGTTTTTAAATATTTAATTTTTTATAACCATTCTAGCAATTTCATAGCCATCAACATTATCTGGTAATAATTCGTCATGTTCTAAAATTAAAAATATTTCTGCAAGAAGATCTATTTTCTCTTTAAAAGATAATTTTTCAAATAAGGGTATTATGGATTTTATAGATAATATATTCATAAATAAATTTAAGTACATCTCATAAATTATTCCTTTAATATCAACAAAAAAGTGGCTACTTCTTATATAAAAAGTGATCACTCATAATTATTTTATTAAAAATATGTGTTTCCTCTAGTTTTTAATTTAATTTATATAACACCTTCTTTCAAAACAAAAAGAGAAGAATAAAAAAATAGACTCATCCAATAAGGACGAATCTATCATGGTACCACCTTAATTTATATAACTAATTAAATTAATTATATATCTCTATATCTTAACGTGATTAACGGAATAATTTGTATATATTATTCTGATCCAAAACTTCATTCAAATATATCAAATGTTAATTTACACCAACCATTAACTCTCTATGCATGAAAATATTTTACTCTTCTTCACTGCTTTCAAACACAAGCAAATTATAACACTTTTATATTAATTTATCAAAAATTATATTCCCATTTTTTGCTTTATAATTTTTCTTATTTCTTCTGAAATATAATATGTGTAATACGAACCTTTATCATATACAAATACAAAGAAACCTTCCACATCAGATTCATATGCTGAAAAAATCATTGAGTTTTCATTATTAACTAATTTACTAAAAAACATTTGAGTAAACATATCATCTTTAGTCATTTCTAAAGTTTCTTTAAATTCTTCAATAATATATTTTGCTAATTCTTTTATAGTTTTAATATCATATTCTTTTAATTTATTATTAATTATTTTCTCATCTATCTTTTCAAGTGAAGATAACATATCTGTTTTACTATCTTTTTATCACTAGCTTCCCTCTGAGTAGTGTGTACTGTTTTTGTCACACTACCTATAAATGATAATGCACAATAGCACATTTCATTTTATCTACTATATCTTTTTTTACATCATTTCCAAATACTATATCTACATTTCCAAAAAAACTTTTAAATACTATAACGCCCTTAAACATAAGTAATGTTGTACTAATAATTTTTGGTAATTCTTTAGGATTCATCATTTTATCAAAATCTGTTCTAATACCTTTTACCATATATAATTTTCCATCATCTGATAGTATTTTTGTATACTCTCTATCAAATCCCACAATAACAAAATAGTCACTAGTAATAGCATTTTTAAATTTATTTATTTCTGAAAGCTCTTCTTCAGTAAATTTATAATCATTGTCTTTTATAAAATCACCAATAATTTCTTTATGTTTCCATAAATATTTATCGATATCATATATTTTATTAACATCTATTCCTTCTTGTTTATATATTTTTTTTATTTCTGGATGGATTTTATATTTTTTATTTATGTAATCTAACAAAGCAAAATAAAGTTTATAATAATGATCAGCAGCATTTTTACATAAATGAGCATTATTTTGAGGAATACATGAGAATTCTTTATCTAAATCCAATTCTTCATAAAGTTGATTATTATACTCATTTGGAGTAAAACCATTCATAGCTGCGCAAGGGCATTCATCAAGTGCTTCGTTTACAACTTCAAGTAATCTATTATCCATAAATGTGTCAAGTCCCATTCTATTATTTAATACTCTTGCTTCATCAATAATTTGAAATAAAAATTCCTTATCAACTCTTTTATTTATTTCATTATACATTTTTTTGATTTTTTCTTTTCTAATAGGAAATCCATAATAGAAAGTATCAAAATCGTCTCTTATATCAAAAGGTATTGAGCCAGCTATTCCATATATTTTTCTTGATTCTTTTAACTCATCTAATATATTGTAATAATCTCTATAACTAACAATCTCTTCCTCTTGTTTAGAAAAATCAAAAAATTCATAATTAAATTCACAATAAAAATGAAATAATGGAGATCCCATAATACTATTAATTCCTTTTTCATCAATATTGTACATACTTTCAATCATAGAAGTTAATGCTTTTGTTAACATAATAGCATTGGTTTTGACTTTACTTATCATAAAAATAATAATATCTTCAATTCCTTTTTTATTATTTTGTTCATAAGTTTTTAAGGCATCTTGTACATTTTGTTTTTGTTCTTCAAATACTTCTAATGTAACTCTACTAAAAATACATTTTTCATTTAATATTTTTATTTCCCATTCATATTTCTTTATATCATCTACACTTAATTTATTTTTACTTATATACTTTAAGAAATCAAGTTCTTTTCTTGTACAAATATGATATAAATAGTTTTCTTGATTATATTCTTTTATAATTTCTTCAAGCATTTTATTTCTTGTAATGTTATCATAATCTTTTGGTTTATAAACAATCTTAAGGTACGTTTCATATAACATTTCCTTTGGCAATTTCAAATATTCATCTTTTAATTTCATTATTTTTACCTCTTATTTTATTAATTTTATCTAAACTTACTGGTTTATAGTTAGTAACATCAACACTTAAATTAACATGTTTATTTTCAGTATAGTTTTTAGGATAATCATCACTAATTTTTTTATTATGAATGTGTCCGTGTAAATTAATATATCCCTCTTTGATTTTAGCATCTGGTAGTGGTACATGAGATAACATTATTTTATATTCATCTAATATGATTGGTGCATGTGTCAAAACCTTAAAACCAACGTTTTCATAAAATTTAACAGGTTTTCTATCATGATTACCACGAATTAATATTTTATTTCCATTTAACTTATTAAAAATATTTTTAATTTCATCATCATTAGATAAACAAAAATCTCCTAAATGATATATAGTATCATCTTTTTTAACAATACTATTCCAATTATTAATTATGGTTTCATTCATTTCATTAATATCTTTAAAAGGTCTATTACAATATTTGATAATATTACTATGATGAAAATGTGTATCAGAAATAACATATATCATTTACACAACACTCCTAATTATTTATCTAATAACCAGTCTAATACATTTATCTTTCTTATACCATCAAAAGTAGTTTCTGGGTCTATATCATTAACAAGCAAGAACTTTTGATAATGATCTTTTACTGCTTTAAGTGGTCTTAATTCTCTTTCTAAAGTATTCTTATCTCTAACCGTTTCACAAACTTGATAATACTCTATACCTTTACTATTTATTGCGACAAAATCTATTTCATATTCATCAACTTTACCGATATATACATCATATCCACGTCTTTTAAGTTCCAAATAAACTACATTTTCTAATATATGTCCTTTATCTCCCTCTCTTCTACCAAGTAAAAAATATCTCATTCCTAAATCAGCTACATAATACTTATCTCCTGTTTTTAGATACTGCTTACCTTTAACATCATATCTACTTGCTCTATAAAATACAAACGCCTCTAGTAAAGAGTTTATATAACTTTCAACAGTATGAACACTTATAGAACGACCATTTGAAGTCATTGTATCAGCTATCTTATTTGTTGAAGTTAAATTACCAACATTATCTAACATAAAATTAACAACACTTTGAAACATTAACATATCAGGAAATTTACGTCTCGCCATTATATCTTTTAAAAGAATAGAGTCATATATACCTTTTATATACATTTCAATATTATCTGTATTATTTAAACTTAACACATAAGGAAAAGAACCATTAGATATATATTTTTGAAATAATCTATCTTCACTTTTATCATCACTTATAGATACATATTCTTTAAATGATAATGGTAACATCTTTATTTCTATATATCTTCCAGAGAGTAATGTAGCAAGTTCGCCTGATAAAAGATTAGCATTAGAACCAGCTATATATAAATCTACATTTTTTTTAATGTATAAACCATCACAAGCTTTTTGAAATTTCGGTATAGCTTGTACCTCATCTAAAAATACATAATTTTTTTTCTTAGGATTTAATTTTTCTGAAACAAAATTATATAATTTCATATAGTCATCTAAATCATGATATATTGGATCTTCAAGATTTATCTTTATTATTTGACTTTCATCCACACCATTATCTAACAAATAGCCTTCAAATAAGTCAAACAATGTTGATTTGCCACATCTTCTTATTCCAGTTACAACTTTAATTAATTCCTTATCTTTAAAATCTTTTAATATTTTTAAATATTCTTCTCTTTGTATCATATTTCATCACCAATTTAATTTTATATCAATTTTGCATAAATGTAAACTTCTTTGCAGTGTTAATGCAAAAACTTCTTGTTTTTAGACATTTTTTGCAACTATATTTTTTGCGTTAAAATGCAAATTTTTATATTTTTTAGTAATTTTTTGCATATGCATTTCAAAAAATATAGGTATATCAGAAATATGTGTAACAATTATATTCATATTCAACATCATATTTTTTAGTATATTTACTAGTTAATCCTCTAGTTATAGTAAAGGTATCATTTAAAAGACCACAAGGTGTATTGGCGTAACACTTACTCCTTGCCCAAATGCCGTTGTTGCAAGTTCTAAATCTGTAACCTTATCAAGTGGAAATATTATTCCTTCAGCTTCCCCGTTTAAATCTATTCCAGTCTTTTCTCCAAAGCCAAACAAATCAAGGTATGAAAAAAGTTTTTCTTTTCCTAGCAATAAACCAAGTTTTACAAAGCCAGGATTGCTTTGTGTCGACACACGAACATTTTTTGACTAAAGAATAGCGAGAACAAGCCATATTTTTATTCCCAATTT
>CALVZC010000047.1 GCA_944372425.1 uncultured Bacilli bacterium | reverse complement strand
TGTTAATATCTAAAGCGTTGTCTTGAATTAAATCAGCAAATTTTTTATCTAAATTAAAATTGTTGTTTTTCATATACTACCTCTATTCTATAGAGATAGTATAGCATGATATTATATTAAATTACCCCGGAAAATTTTTTACACCCATTATCTTTTGAATTAATATTTATATGCATGTATTTAACAACATATATTTATACCATAATTAAAAAAATGCAGAATTTTTTTTCTGCATTAAAATCATATTTTTCTATCATTGTTCACACATTACAAGAACCGGTAGGCTATTATAACATGCACTATTTTCATCTTTATATATTCGATAATCACACGTAATATAATTTTTACCATCATATGTAAAAATATTGTTATTAAATTCATATTCCTTTCCATTACAACTAAAGTAAGAAGTAATATCAGTTATTTCTCTAGAATTTACTTTATCGATTGTCTCGCTAGAAACATTATCAATTTTTACGTTTGAAACGCCATAATCAGCAGAATCTACAAAAGTTACATAATAGTCATTAGTATATGTATTAGACTTAATTAAAACATAACTCTTATCAAAATCATACTTACCAAAAGGACTACTATCAGATTCTCCTTTTTCAAGTTTAATGATTTTTATTGGTACTATCATAAGTTCAGAATCATCAATATAATCTCCAAATTCACCCATATCATATTCACCTTTGATTGTTTCTACATACGCAGAAATTGTTCCAGAATAATTAGTCTTTCTCGACTTTAATATATATGATGATACTGCTGGAACAGCAATCGTAAGTATAATTCCAATAATAATTATAACGGTTATAATTTCAATTAAAGTAAACCCTTTTTTACCCATTTATAAATCAATCTCCTTTATTCAATAATTCTATTGCTTTCGCTAATTGTACATCATTTTCCTTCGTTGGATTATTATAAAATAACTCTGATTGTTCAATATAAAATGTAGGGGTAATTCCTATACCATCAACTTGATTTCCATTTGGAGTAAGCCATGTTTGTACTGTAAATTTAACATATGCCTCGCTAGACAATTTTTTTAATTTTTGAATTGTCCCCTTTCCATATGTATTGGTGCCAACTGTAACAATATTTAGATTATCTTGCAATGCTGCAACAAAAACTTCACTAGCAGAAGCAGTACCATTATTAATTAATAAAATAACATTTATTTGTATTTCTTTATCACTTGTAGATATAATTCTTTCAATGCTTCCATCATTGTCTTTTAAGTAAATAGTATTACCTTTATCTAAAAATAATTCAGCAATATTTTTAGCTGATGATAAATAACCACCACTATTATTTCTAACATCAATAATTAATGAATCTATATTATTATCAACTGCTTCTTTATATATCTTTTTAAATTGTAAATATGTATTTTGAGCAAAATTATTAATAGCAATAATTCCTATTTTATTGTTATTGGAATCAATATAATCAATACTAACAGATTCTAATTCTACAATTTTTCTTTCAATTTCAAATTCTTTTTCCTCATTATTTCTTAATATTGTTATCTTAATTGTTTCTCCATTTTTACCTTTTTTAATCAAATTGGATATTTCTTCCATTGATAATCCAAGCAATTCTTTATTTTCAACTTTATATAAAATATCACCATTAATTATACCACTTTCTTTTGCTGGACTATCATCATATACTTTAGTAATTATCGGTGATCCATTTTCAACATACATTATTTCCACACCGATTCCAACAAAGGAACCTTTAAGTTTTTCCTCATATAAATCAACATCTTCTTTATTTATATATTCTGAATATTGATCATCTAAGTTATCAATCATTCCTTTTATTGCATATTCAATTAAGTCTTCTGAATCTATATCTTTATAATATTCATCTAATACATCATCATAAAGTTCTATGAATTCATTAATTTCATCCTTAGAAAAATCTTGTTTTGAGTCATTTCTTATATAACATATAAAATAACCAATTAAAATACCAAATAAAATTGTAATAACCATTATTATAATAACTTCAATAGTATTAAAACTTGTTTTACTTATTTCTTTTGAACTATTGTTTTTGCTATTTTTTTTCCTAGTATGACTCGTAGTTTTATTTTTAACTTTAGTATATTCTTCAATGCTTTCTTTAACATTATGTTTCTTATTTTTGTAAGACATATTTCACCTCATATTACCTATAATAGAAAATATTAAAATGGTTATTTTAATAAAGTTTCTAAATAATTAGAAATTTCTTCGTTTCCTGATATAACAAATTCAGCTTTGCCATTTTTTACTTTAATTAAAGAGGCATCGATAACTTTCAATTCATCTATATTATTAACATTTACAAGACTATTTGAATCAACTACATATTTTTTATTAAAAGAATCGTTTAAATCTACTATATACATTTTTAAATGATTTTCTTTCTGATTGTACAAATTATAAATAGCTAAGCAGTTAGCTGCATAATCTCCCTCAAAATCATAAAAAAGAACATAATATTCACTATCTATTCTATTAAATGTAGAACCTGCTAATATTTTTACATTTTGAATCTCAACTTCACTTTTTTCTTCTTCTTTACTACCAAAAGAAATCTCTCCATTATATATTGCAAAAATAAAATAAAATGAAACAAGGGCTAAAACAACAATTGCAAAAACTTTTATCATTCTTATAATTTCATCATTTTCTCCATTAGATTGTTTTTCAAATTTTTTTAATTTTCTTCTTCTTTCTCTATTACTCATAAATTATCACCATTAAAATTATAACATGAAGATAAAAAAAAATAAACACTTAATAAAGTGTCTATTTCATTATAGGTATGACGCTTATTGAATTTGCAATCTCAATAAGTTCTGTTTTACCCATTACATCAGATACTAGATAATAGTCAATACCATTACTAGACCAACTTACAGAATTATCGGTAATGGCTCCTAATGTGTCGTTAAGAAACTGTGGCTCTCCAAATATTGGAACTATTGAGAACTCATCTTCTACACTGGATGTTTCTTCTACTAATAAGAAGGGTTTTTCACCATCAAATGTTAAAATAATTCTTTCCCCATCTTCTTTTGCTATCTTCTCTTGATCAACCAGAACTGTTCCTGTTGGTATATATAAAGGATATATAATTTCATTTATTTCACTTGTTTCTTCCTCTGTAGTATCTGGTGTTTCAATGTCAGATATTATACTATTAAGTTCAAAATAATTATCATCAAATGTTGGACTATCGTCTATTTTATCAAATGTCATAATCATCTCAACTATACTTGAATCATTTAATACTTCTATTTTTAAAATGTTTCCTTCTTTATCTACATATATTTTTTGTTTTACTAAACCAATATTATTAGGATAATTTACTTTTGTTGTAACTATATATCCTGAATCAATTTCATCAATGGTTTTCTCATCATCTGAATTAATATCATTTAAAATGGAACTCAAAATATAAATTTGTGAATTATTGTCAGGCCAACTGCTTTGAAATTTAAAACTTTTATTAAGTGCTGGAGTTATAACATAAACTTCGTTGTTACTTTTTAAAATTATTTGCTCGTGCCCATTAGACTTATTAATTAAACTAACTTTATAATTGTCATTTTTCTTATAAGATACTACAACATCATAATTATATGTATCCTCATTATTAGAAATAGAAAGAACTCCATTTATTTGATAAGCATCTAAAGAGTCTATTTTTTTATTTAGCTTATCAACAACATTAGATTTACTATCTTTTGTACAACCTGCAAAAAGAAAGATAGCTATTAAGAAAATAATTATAATATTTTTTTTCATTTTCCACCCCATATTTTTATTTTCATTTAATTATATTGAATTAAACAAATATTATTCATGAATAAATAATAAAAATTGGGATAGTATATTAATAAAAGGAGGGCAAAAATGAAAATACTTCAAAAAATTGCACTAATACTAACAATTATAGGTGCTCTTAACTGGGGAATGGTAGGATTGTTTGAAATTGACATAATCGCATCTCTATTTGATGGAAGCGATAGCATTATTTCGAAAATAATCTACATAATTGTAGCTATTGCCGGTATTATCAACATTGGATTATTATTTGACCATGACGAAATTAAAAAATAATTTTAGTTATAATAAAATTTTAAAATATCAATGAAACAGCGTATTAACTCTTAATATACTGTTTTTATTTATAATATTTTGAAAATTTACAATTTCTATTTGATATTTTTCCCAAAATATTACACATTATATAACAAATATATTTCTAGTAAATCATTAAAACAAGCTCTAAATAAAAAGCTATTAGCAAAATTATTTTGCAATAGCTTAACTAGTTAATAAATAATATTTATTTTTGAGAAATTTTAACTTTAATTTCTTTTATTCTAGGTGTATATGTTAGCCTTGAATCTTCTCCTTTAACTTGAACTTCAACTGAATGCTCACCAATTGAAAGCCCAGACAAATCAATGTAAGCTTCAATCATAGATGAATCAAGTGAATCTATAACATCTTGGCTTCCTTTTACTATAACAGTAACAGTTCTGTTTTCTTCACCGATTGCTTGAACTTTATATCCTTCACCAACATTAATTGGATCAATTGGTATTCCTTCAATATCTTTAGAAATTATATTGTCTACTTTTAATTCAACATTAATAGTTTTAACACTTATTTCTCTAATTCCATTTGGTTTAGTTAAATTAATACTATAGGTTTTGTCTTCTTTTACACCACTAACATCTACTGTAACAGGTAAATATTCTAAATTATTTACTGCTTCTTCAGTACCATAAACAGTTACCATTGTCGTAGATGTAGTAAGGCTTTTAATTGCAACCCCATCAAGTTCTCCTGAGGCAATAAGTTTAATAGGTACTTCTTTGCTTGGAGAAGTTATTTTTAAAGTAGCATTTACTTTAGATGGAACAATCTCAACATCTAATTTATTTCCTTCACTATCGTATGGTATAAGTGAAACATCATTAAGAGTAGTGCTTCCTACACTAACATTACTAATATTATCTACATCAATTATAGCTTTAACAATTGCTACTTTTTCTAATTGATGAGAAGCTCCTTTGACAATGACACTATCACGATCCAAAACAACGCTTTCAATATTTAATTTTGTATCTAAATTATCTTTATGTATAATATCATAAGAAAGTTCTTTTGTTACTGAAATCTTATCATAAATCCTTATATTAACAGTAGAAGGATCAATCTTATATTCAACAGAAGAAACAGCTTGTTCATATTTAAAGCTAACTGCATAAGAACCAGGAGTATAACCAGTAAGATCAAGAGTAACACCATCAATTGGATATTGTTTTGCTAAATAAACATCCCACCTACGTCCTACTAAAGTAACGTCTACAGTTTCAGGAATACCTTCAACTACATACAAAGCTTCATTATAGTTAGCAGTAACTTTCTGATTATACAAAACTTCGGCAGAATTATCAATTAAAGTTATATGCTTTTGATCAATTACATAAAAAGTGATTAAAGCGAATATTAACGAAATAACAACTAATGATTGCCTATTTATTAACATTTTTTCAAGGCCATTTCCATTATTGCTAAAAAAATCATATATACCAACAAAAAGTTTAGTTATTGGTGTTATTAACCATTTGTCTAAAAAAAGCCAAAGTGATTTAAAAAAGTTGCAAATTATCCTACTTATTTTCTTCATATATTTCTTCCTCGTCTATTTCATCTTCAAAATCAGATTCTTTTTTGGGTCTTAACTCATCAACTAACATCATTCTAACATCATCTAATGATAAATTATAAAAAAGTTCTCCCTTAACAGCAACAGAAAGTCTACCAGTTTCTTCTGAAACAACTAATGCAATACAATCAGTTTCTTCAGCAATTCCAAGAGCAGCTCTATGTCTAGTTCCTAATCTTTTGTTAAGTCTACCATTATCACTAGTAGGAAAAACTGCTCCAGCACAACTAATTCTATTACCTTGTATTATAACACCACCGTCATGCATTGGATTGTTAGGGAAAAACAAAGCAATTAAAAGCTCGCTAGTTAGATCACCATATATTTTTTTTGCTTTGTCTATATAATCACTTAGACTAACATCTCTTTCTATAACAATCAAAGCACCTATTCTGGATTTACGCAAATAATCCATAGACTGAATTATCTCATAAATTAATCGCTCTCTTTCATCAACTGTTAAAATTTTATGTCTCCCTAATAATTGACTTCTTCCCAATTGTTCTAAAACTGCTCTTATTTCTGGTTGAAATACAATAATCAAGGCTAATGGTCCCCACATAATTATGTATTCTAATAATAATCCTATTGTTACCAAGCCAAAAATATCACTGACTAGCTTCATAACAGCAATTACTAAAACACCTTTAAAAATAAGGGTAAGCTTAACATTATTTTTCATACTTTTTAGTATATAATAGAAAATTAACCATACCAAAAGTATATCTATTGTTTTATTTAATATCATCAATATTGAACTTAATGTTATTGTCATTATATTCACCTCGCCTATTAATTTTATACATTTTGTTTTGACAAACTATTTTCTTCTAAACCTTTATTATCAGTATTAGCTGAAACATTTGTCAAATTAACATTTTTATTACTATCATTTTCCTCATTAACCACTAATACAGAATTATTATCATTTTCTTGTTTAGAATCTGCCAAAGTATTATTCTGTAAATTGTTTGTAGAGTCTGTCATTACATTTAAAATTTGTTTTGTTTCCATTGCAGCAATTTTAGCTTCTTTTCCTGAAGCAATATCCATTGCTTTCTTTTTCTTTAAATTTTCTTCAATTACTGCTCTTTTCCTATCTCCGACAATTCCTAATAAAACAAATATAAAAAATATACATACTATTATATATACAAAATACCAAAATCCACTTATTGTATCTCTAAAAAATGCAACAATATAATCCATTATATCACCTTCTATTATATTAATATAATAACATTTAATATAAAATTTTACAACTACACACTTAAAAAGATTAAATTTAATTCTGAAAACTTTTATATTAGAGTAAAAAGAAAGGGGCTGTCTCAAAATTAAGTGATTGATTTTGTATCAGTCTCTTTTTGTTTTGGAAAAGGAAATTTCTCTTTTT
>CALVZC010000046.1 GCA_944372425.1 uncultured Bacilli bacterium | reverse complement strand
TTTGAGCTTGCTCTGCTGCTCCTTTTCGAATGTCTGCCATTTCTTTGTTTCTTTTATGCAAGATTTGAGCTTGCTCTGCTGCTCCTTTTCGAATGTCTGCCATTTCTTTGTTTCTTTTATGCAAGATTTGAGCTTGCTCTAAAGCAGCTTCTTTTATTAATGTATTAACTTTAACTTGTACGCTTTCTTTTTCACTCTCTTCAGATGAATCGAGTAAATCTATAGCATCTGACCTTGCAGCTCTTCTATCGTTATCCAATCTTTCTGCTTCAGAAATTTTTCTAGATGCATCACTATCATTTATATCGAATAATATATTTTTTAATCTTAAATCATAAATTGTTTGTTGCACATCTGGATTATTATAATATGCTGTTAAATCAGCTAATTTTCTTTGATATTCATCTTTTGTTAAAGGCTCTGTATAGCCGACTATATTATCAATTAATTGTTGAAAAGATGTCGTTTTTTGTTCATGTTTTTTTGAATCATCAAAAGTTTTTAATGTTACACCAAGTATTTCGGAAAGCATATGTAACATTTTCTTTTCTCTATCAATTAATCCATTATTAAATGTATCTGATTCTCCAAACTTGCTTTTTAATCTTCTTATTTCAGCTAACTCATCACCAATTCTTGCAATTATGTTTCTTTTTTCAAAGTCTTCATTTAAGCCATTAGATTCTTGCTGCAATTGTAAATTTCTATTAGTGCTTTCTGTATCAACAATATCACCAGTTACTATTATTGTGCCACTTTCTGATACTGAATTTTCATGAGAAGTACTAACTGTGTCAAATAAATTCCTCCAGCAATTTTTCGGTCTTTCTCCAATAACTGATAAAGTAACAGTTTTTTTAGGCATAATATAAACTGAATGATTGCTTCTTATATTTTTAAAAGTTTCTACTAAAAAATTTGAAACAATTATTGGTTTGGGATTGCTAGATTGTACAGCAACGAACTTATTACCATGCATAAATGATCCACTAGAATTTGTCAATAAAGCTCCACATTCACTAAGGATAACATCAGCAATACTCATATCCAAAGTTTTTGTTGATTTTGGCACAGAAATACTAGATACTTCTTGGTCTGTACTAAATTGCCCATTTGGAAAAAAAGAGTTTATAACCTTTCTCTTTTCATCTTCAATACTTTCCTGAGCAGCTTCGATATAAATTTCCCCTCTTGCTTTTTTTACAGTTCCATTAAATATTTGGCTAGCTTTATGTATTTTTCCACTTATGATATTCCTTTTTAATGTTTTAAATGTTAATCCTGTCATTTTAGCTTTTGCAGGCAGCTGTCCACTTTTCTTTTCAATAGTTTGAGGTCCACACACTTTTGGATCTGTGTTAACTATAATAATATCACCATTCATTTCATTAGTCATGTTTTACCTCCAATTATTTATTCAATATTTTTAGACAACTCTTTTAACACATTTTTAATTCTAGTCCATTCTTCTTCACTTTCCACGCTTCCTAATTTAGGATCACTACCATCCTTTTTTTCTACTGAAGCAACATAGATTGTAATATTACCATTATCATCTGTTTCATTTTTAGTATAAATCATATACTCCTTATTATTATCAGTAAATTTAAATGATAATAAAAATTCGACTTCATCTATAGACCCATCTTCCAATACAATAGACATCATTTTATTCTCATCGTTCATAACAATCCTCCTATCCTTTATAATAATATTTTATCACATTTATAACACTTTTCAACTTAATTTATCATTTTTTATTTTTTTTAATATAAAATACTTACAATTATAAGCACAAAAACACTTTATATAATTATCTACATCATTAAAATTGTTTATAGAATTAACCATTTTATTCATATTATCATAAAACCCTTTTAATCTTAATTTACCATAAGAATAATCTCCTAAAATATAATCATAAGGTTCAAAATATTCAGTAATTATTTTTTCAACATCAGCTAAATTAAAAGATAATTGATTATCTATTATAATTTCATATTCATTTTCTAATACTTTTATCTTTTTCATATTATCACCACACTAATTATAACATATATTTATCTTATTTGCTTGTATACAGTTGATGTTTTTTCAAAACCATTTAAATAATAGTTAGGTATCTTTCCATTAATAACATTTACAGATATTGGTATTTTATTTTCTATTAATATTTTCTTGCTGATAAATGGCAAAGTTATTTGTTCTGTTACTCTTATATCAACATATATAGATATTAAAGCATTATTTATCCCGTATTCTTCGACACTTGTCGATATGCAAGATTCAAATTCACCAGTTAAAGAAATTTTTATTGGAATATTTGGTCCAAAACTTGAAAGCAAAAAATTATTTGTAACAATTCCAGATGGTATTTCCAATACAATTCCATCAATAGAATTACTTTTATTATTATTTATTAATATATTTTCTCTTATATTAAGTTGGTCTAAAACTCCACCTTCCAAATTATCAAATAAATTATATACATTTTCGTTTATAGAATTCAATAATTTGTTTACTTTCATAGTATCATATATTATAGTCTTAATTTCACCATCTTCACCTTTAATAATTTCATATAAATTATCATTCATATCGAAAACTTCAGGCTCATATGCTTTTGTTACAACATACTTAGTTATTTTACTAGCAAGCATTGTCGAATATTCGACTATTTTATCGTTAGTAGTTCTATTTATAAATACAATATTGAATATTGAAAGAAAAATTAACAGTAAATTAGAAAAAAACAATTTATATTTAATTTTCACACTACTCACCTAATAAAATTATATGAAAAAAAGTTATTATAAAATAACTTTAACTAAACGATATTCCAAAATGTTTTAATAAAAAATACGTTACAACTATAATAAGTATTATCAAAATAATTATAATTGTAAAAATTTTAAAACCATTATTTTTTCTTTCACTTATATCATTATTTTCATTATCCTCTTCTGGCTCATCAATTAAATCATCTTTATTTAATTCCATAGAATGAGTATAAAAAGAATTATCAGCATTCTCATCACTAACAGATGATTCTTTATTTTCATATAAACTATTAATTTCAGCAGTAGATAGCTCTTTTTCCAATTTTACATCGATAGTTGTTGCTAATAATTCACTTAATAATTCTTTTTCTTCTTCATCTTTTATTTCATTAACTAACGTTTTAGAAGTAATAGTATCAATAAGTTCTTTTAACTCATCACTATCTTTTTCTGAAAAATCTTTTTTATGTAAATATTTCTTATTCAAAGAAGAAAGAACATTATAATCCTCTTCTTTCAAATTTCTTTTTTTCTCTAATTCATCTTCTTCTTTTCTATTTTTCTTAGCTTCTTCTAATACTTTATTAATATCAAAAACTTTAGGTTTTATTTCTTTTTTTTCTATTTCAACTTTATCAACACTATTATCTTTCAATAAAGTTTTGTACTCTTTTATTTTCTGATAATCTTCACGATTAGGTTTTTCTAAGTTAAGAGAAGACAAGTCTATTTGAGTGTCGGTGTTTGCTACTGAAATTTCTTCATAGCCTATTTTACTATTTAGTTCGTCATATAAATATTTATTCTTTTTTACTCGACTATTTATTTGGGGAACGTCTTGAGATTGATTATATCTGTCACTTCTTTTTTCCATAGATATCACCTCTTATATATAATATATTTTATCATACAACTGTTCAAAAAAAAATAACACATTTTATCATTATGTAAAAATATGTAAAAATACAATTGTAAAACTATTAGTATTATTGTATAATTGCTATGAAAGGATGTCATTATGAAAGCAAAAATTAATAAAAATGCTTGTATTGGTTGTGGTTCTTGTGCTGCTATTTGCCCTGAAGTATTTGAAATAGATGATGAGGGTATTGCAAAAGTTACAGTAGAGAGTATAAATGAAAATCAATTAAACGATGCTACTGAAGCTAGTGAAAACTGCCCAACTAGTGCAATTGAAATTGAAAAATAATGTTTAAAGGAATGTACTTATACATTCCTTTTAATTTTATTAATCATTTATTTTTATTTCTAAAATATTCTTCTATATATTTTTGTGTTTTCTCTTCATTTTTTTCATAATTAGGCTTCATGAAGATCAATTCAATTATATTAATGATAGATATTATAAACCATCTACTAAATGATATACTTAATAAAGCCATAAATATAGTATTTAAAAGTGTTGTCATTAACATTAAAGGACATAGTAATTTATTAAATCTTATATCCCTTCTTATTTCTAACGGTTTTTTTATACCATATAAAATTGCTAAATAATTATATGCAATAATAATAATATAAGGTAAATTAAATATACTATAAATTACAACATATTTTAATAGATAGCCTATAAGCATAATTAAAGCATATCTAAAAAAATAATATAATATTTTCATATATTCATTTTTCATATTTAATACAATTTATTAATATTTAAATTATTGCTTTTCACTTTCAATTGCATATAACTTTTTAACTTCTTTAGGATTCAATTTTCTATATTCACCTGATTTTAAACCAGATAAATCAAGAAAAGCAATTTTTTCCCTTTTTAACTTTAAAACTTCATAACCAATACTTTCAAACATTTTTTTTACTTGATGATTTCTACCCTCATGTATTGTCAATTCAACAATAGAAGTATTATTAATTTTATCTATTTTCTTTAATTTAATTCTAGCTTTTTTAGTTTTTCTACCATCAATAACAACACCATTTTTTAATTGCATCAAATCTTTAGGTAAAATTATACCTTTAATTTTTGCTATATATACTTTATCAATTTCATTTTTAGGATGCATTAATAAATTAGATAATTCTCCATCATTTGTCAACAATATAATTCCAGTTGTATCATAATCTAATCTTCCTACTGGATAAATTCTTTTATCTTCTTCAATTAAATCAACAACAGTTTTTCTATTATGTTCATCTTTAGTAGAAGTTATTACACCACGAGGTTTATTAAGTAAGTAATAAACTTTATCTTCTTTTGATATTAAAACTCCATTTACTTCGACTTTTGAATTTTCATTAACTTTAGTACCTAATTCTAATATAACTTTACCATCAACTTTTACTTTACCATTTAAAATTAATTCTTCTGCTTTTCTTCTTGAAGCAATACCACTTCTTGCAATAACTTTTTGTAAACGTTCCATAAAATCACCTAGATGAATTATAACATTAAAAACCTCCAAAAACAAATGAAACTAATATTATACTAACAATTAAACAAGTTAAATCTGTTAACAATCCAACCCATAATGAATATTTTATTTTTTTTATTCCTATACTTCCAAAATAAAGTGATAAAACATAAATAGTTGTATCAGTAGAGCCTTGAATAGCAGAAGCAATTCTTCCTATATAAGAATCTGGTCCAAAATTCTTTATTAAATCAACCATAACTGCAAAAGATGCATTCCCAGATATTGGTCTTACTAACGCCATTGGCAAAATTTCTTTTGGAATTTTAAAAAAATTAATAACCGGAGAAAAAATATCAAAAACATAATTTAAAATATTACTCTTTAATAAAATATTAGTAGCAAAAAGCATCGCTACTAAATATGGCAAAACAGAAATAGCAAGTTCTAATCCTTCTTTTGCTCCTATAATAAAACTATCATATATTTTTACTTTTTTTCTAAGTGCATAAATTATAATAAGAAGTACTACTATTGGTATTATTAAATTACCTATTTTAATTAAATTCATAATTACCTTCCTTTAAAGTAATAAAAAATTCTATCTAAAATTAAAGCTACTAAAGTAGTAATAATAGTCCCTATTATTGTAACAAGTAATATATCTGTAGGATTAGTAGCATTATACATACTTCTAATAGCTAATATATCTGTAGCAATAATAGTAACACCACTTGTATTTAAAACTAAAAAAGTTATCATGCTTCTTGAAGCTTCATCTTTATTTTTATTTAGTTCATTTAAACTTTTCATGGCTTTCAATCCAAAGGGAGTTGATGCATTATGAATCCCTAACATATTTATTGTTAAATTAGAAGCAATATAATCTAAAGATTCATGTCCTTTAGGAATATCTGGAAAAATTATTTTAAAAATAGGACTCATTAAATTAGAAATTTTTTTTAATAATCCAGCATCTTTTGCAATATTCATAATGCCACTCCAAATTACCATAAGAGGAATCATAGACAAGAAAATATTAAAAATTTCATTTGGATACTCAATAATTTCTTTATTGATTACATCGACATTTCCTGAAAATATTGCAAAAACTATACCAATTACTATAAAAAAAGCCCATAATTTATTCATCATAAATTAAACAATCCCTTGAAAAAAGAAACTATTTTAGAAAAGATATTCTGCTCTTTTTTTTCTTTTGTTCTTATATAAATATTTTCTTTATATAATTCTTTATCATTTAATAAAACACTAACTTCTCCAACTTTATCATTATTTTTATAATTATCTAATTTATATATATTAACAACTGTTTCTGTTAACTTTTTTTCTATTTCAGTAAGCGGATAAGAAAAACTTTGCTTTACATATATTTCCCCATCATAAAAATAATCATCAACATAAAAATTATTCTTATCAATTAATAGAATATTTTCATATTTAGAAAATATATATTCATAAAGGCTTTCATGGGTAACATATTCATTATCATCATTTAACGTTACAATTGTTAAATTTAAATTATTTTTATTAGCTGTTGTAACTAAAGTTCTACCTGCTTTTGGAGTATAACCTGTTTTTCCACCAGTTGCATATTTATATGTTGTTAATAATTTATTACGATTATACCAAATATAAGATTTTAAATCATTTGCTACAGTCCATTTTTCTGTACTAGTTATTTCACAATATTCTAAAAGAGTATTAGCATAACTGGACAATAATGCCATATCATAAGCTGTTGAATAATTTTGAGTATCTTCATCTAAACCATGACTATTTCTAAATATAGTATTCTTCATTCCTAATTCTTGAGCTTTAGCATTCATCATTTCAACAAACTTTTCTTCTGTTCCACCAACGTAAGTTGCAATAGCTACAGCAGCATCATTTCCACTTCTTAACAGTAAACCATATAGCAAATCACGCAATGTCATTTTTTCTCCAACTTCAATATAAATATTAGACCCATACATAGGAAGAACTTCTTCACCAATTGTTACCATATCATCCAAGTTTTTATTTTCAATTGCAACAACAGCAGTCATAATTTT
>CALVZC010000045.1 GCA_944372425.1 uncultured Bacilli bacterium | reverse complement strand
ATTAGTAAGACATATTTAAAATATGTAAAATTCTATGAAGCAGGAACCCCGCGACTTTAGTCGTGGGAGGTTCAGTTTTTTAATTTTATTTTAATTATGTGTTTTGTTTTTTTTCATAGATTTTTATATCTTTAGTAGGGTTATTTAAGCCCTACTATTTTTTTTACTAAGTAGATTTAATTTATTTTAACTTGTAATTAATAATAAAGCAGTAGTAGGCTTATTGGGGCTTATTACTGTTTTTTAATGTATTTGTATACTTAAATATAAAGAGGCTTAATAAGGGCATCTAGGCACATTTAAAAGCATATTAAAATATAAGATGCAGATGCTAAAAATATTAAAAGTATAATTTTATTGGTATATTCAGTTTTTTTGGTTCGCAGGGGCTAGAATTGTTTGAATTTTCTGAAAATTTTACGCAACCACGCCCGACAAAAAATATAATTATTCGCAAAACAAAAATTTTACGTATAGTTATATATAATTTGCTAGATACTATCTTAATAATAATTTATATTACCTTTTTGCAAGTATTTTTATTGATTTTTTTATCAATTTATGGTAAAATATAAAAACAAGTATAAGTTATTAAAATAAGATTTTTTATTTGGACTACAAGGAATATTTTCCTAACTAAGATAGCAGGGGCTTTTATAGCCTCTGTTTTGTTTATTTAAGGGAAATTATAGCAAAAAAATATAGCCATATATAAAAATATATGCTATACTTGAAATGATTAATATTTATATAAGTGGTTGGCTTACACCTCATATTATAGTAAAGGAGGTGAAGCCTATGTCTAACTATGAATTAATTATGATTATATTAACTATAATCTTAATCATAGAAACAGTTAGAAATAATAAAAAATAATATCCACTTGTATAAAGTGGGAAAATAAAGATTTCATTCTTTTAAGCTAACCACTAAAATATTAATTACTAAGGTTACTGTTGGTCGCAGTAGCCTTTTTTAATGGTTAATTATATTATTATTATATACCTTTTATTCTATTCAGTCAATGAAAAATAATTTAATTTTAAAGAGGCTATAAAAAGCCTCTATTTTGTCATTTATATATAAAAAAGTGGTGTTAAATTATAGATAATTGCTACTTGATTTATTATTTTTAAAATGTTATAATATAAAAAGCCTAGTTATTACAATGTATTGGCGTACATCGTAACTAACTCAAAGATATAGCGAGTATCTAAGAGCTAACAAGATAACCTTGCAACTAAGCCTATATATTTTATTATAGTTTAGTTTGCAAAAAATATCAAGATAAAATTAGCATTGTTAATAATTGCTATTTATATATAACTTATTATTTTAGGGGTATTTGTTTGCTATTAGATTAAAAATGTAAATGTTAATAGCTTAAATATACTCTTTTTTATTGTATTTAATTTTTATTTTATAATTTCAATAGGTGGGGTATATTTTGCCCTACCTTTTTTATTTTAAAAAGGGGTGGTTATATGAATAGAGATAATAACAATGCTAATTTTAATTATAACAATAATAATGATTTTATCAACCCCAGTAATTATATGTTAGATGCACTTATAACAGAAACAGAAGAAAAAGCAAAAAAAATAGATGCTTTAAGCAAAGATTTAAAATACTATAAAATATATGCTATTGCATCTACCATATTATTAATAATTAATTTTATCAATATGGATACAATAAAGCTAATAGCTATATTGATATTTATATTTTGCATATTTTTATTTTATAATTTGCTAAAATTTTAATAAGAATTAACATTTACTACATTTTTCAATAACTAGGCTAATTTATAATATAAAGGAGCTTTTTTATGGATAATGTAGCTTTTTTTATTGATAGAAAAGAAGTACAAAAGATAATATTAACAATCATTGGAAAAGAGAGGAGCAGGGGACACAATTTTATAAATTTTGGGAAGTTACAGAGGAACAAAGAGAAAAAGCAGACCAATTTATAACAAGTTTTGCTTTAGGTACATTACCTAAAAAAGATTTAGTTAATTTTAAAAGCTGGTGTAAAAGACATAACATTTTATTTAGTACACATAGCCCTATTTTTAGCAGTAGAAGATGCTTAAAAGAAGAATTAAAGATATTTTATAGCTATAATGATTTGTTAGGGGCTGGGGAAATAACATACCCTTTACTATATGACTATATCAGACAAGGCAATAAATTAGCTAATAAAATATATGATATATTACAGTTAGGTTATGACGTTTACACCTATAAAGAGGCTAAGAGCCATTTTAAAATAGACCCTAAAAAAGTAGACGATACATATATAAGTTATATTTTTAAAAATAAAGAACATTTTTTGTTTAATGAAGAATTAGAAGAAAACGAGTTATTACATTATTTTGATATTTTTATAAAGCATTGCAAAATTTTTGAACCTTAATTGAACCTTATAAGCATTAAAAATAGTGTAAAATTAAAATACAAGCTATTTAATATTAAAAATAAATAATTTTTAATAATTTTTTAATAAAAATTTATGCAAAGTAATGAAATTTAAAAAAAACAAAGAAAAAAATTAACATTAATATTAAATAATACCTAAATAATTTAAAAAATGCTACAAAATATGCTAGAACTGGTATGTTATAATATGTATATACACCTTATAAAATGTAAAAAAATAGAAATAAGCAAGGATATAAAAACTTATAAGACTAATTAATAATAAAGGAGTGGTACAAGATGCAATTTAACATTAACAAAAACAATTTTAATATAGCAATGTTAAAAAAAGGCTATACAACTAGAGAATTAGCAAAAAGGACAAAATTAAGTACAAGCACTATAACAAGGGCTATGAGTACAAATAAAAAACTAAATATAAAAACAATAAAAAAAATTGCAGATGCTTTAAATGTAGATGCAGATACTTTAGCTATTGTAAATAATGATTAAAAGAGGTGGTAAAGAATGAAAGAAATAAATTTAATAAATGCTATTTTAGTTGAAGATTATGAGCTTTTAGAAGATATTTACAAGAAAGAAACAAGGGAAGAAGTGGAGGAATATGTAAAGACATTTTTAAAACTTATGTACGAACTTGCTAAACAATCTTATAAAGAGGGTTACAGACACGCACAAGAGGGGATAACAGCCCTTATTCAATAAACATATATTTAATATTATAATACAGCTTTAGAGGGGACATATAGCCTCTATAAGCCCTTATATGTTTTAAGGGTCAATTATATACTAAAATTTTTAGAGGCTATAACAAGCCCTTATAACATAGATAAAATTAATTTGAAATAAAGGAGATATAAAAAAATGGAATTAAATAAAACACTTTTAAAAATATGTACAGGTAAAAAGAAAGAAGATAAAACAGAATTAGACAATATTATTTTAGTTACAGATAATCAAGAATTAAGAAAAATTCTTGTAAGTACAATATGTACTTTATATTTTGAAAATGAAGATAATTTCATTTACACTTTAAAAGAAATGTTAAAAGCACATAAAGAGGCTTTAAAAGATATGGTATTTTTACCAATAATGAAAAAGGATAACAATGAAATATTTTGCAATGAATTTAATTCAATATATTTAAACATAACAATAGACGTTGATGCGTGGAGAATAAAAAATAATAAATCAGATGCTTATTATTTATTTAAAGAAAATGAACTTATAAAAAATATTACAGATTTTGCAGTAAATAGAGGCTATTATATTACAGGGGTTGAAGAATTAGACGAAAAACCAGCATCTATAAGTTTAGATAATACAATAATATTAGTTAATGATTTAGGCACAAAAAAAAGCCTAGACGAATTAGGCTTTAATTGTGAACTTTTAGACCTTGAAAGCGTAAATAGGTATAAAAGTAAAAACATTATACTAATTAATAATAACAATAAAGATATAGCAAGAAGTCTACTAAACTATTGCTTTTCTTTAAAAGTTGTTAATATTAGTATAATGGATAAAGACAGTATTGTCAATCAAATTATTAAAACTAAACCAATTTTGCCAAGTTGGGTAAAACAGCCCGACCCTAGCAAAGAGATATACAAACTTAATCAAGACTTGTTAGCAGTACAATACATAAATAACACTAACTTAATACAAATGCTTAATATGGACAAGCAAGACAGTTATATTTATGATAAGGGTGTTTACAAACTTGTAACTAAAGAATTTGTTAAAAAGGAAATAGGCGAGTATATACCAACAGGCAAGGCAAATAATAGTTTTGTGAGTGATACTGTTAATATGGTACATATTAGAGCAAGGCTTGTTAAATTTGAAGACTTAAACGCAGATGAAAACATTATTAACTTTAAAAATGGTATATACAACATAGAAAAAGATATGTTAGAACCACATAGCCCAGACATATTAAGTACAATACAAATAAATTGTAATTATGTACCTATTGAAAAAATATCTAATTTTGAAAAGTGGAGTAAATATATCAATGATTTATGCACAGATGTTTTAACTGGGGAACTAGATGAAGAAAAAATGGAACATTTACAATTATGGGGGGGCTTGACTATATCTAATATACCAATGTTTAAAACAAAGGCTTGTTTATGCTTATTTTCTAAAAATGGAGATACAGGGAAAAGTATATTTTTAAATACATTAATTGCTTTATTAGGGCAAGAAAACACTTCAAATATACAAATACAAGATTTAGCTAAACCATTTGCAACTAGTGGTATATATGGTAAAAGAGTTAATATTGTAGGCGACCAAAAAGCAACAGTATTACAAGATAGTAGCATATTTAAACAATTTACTGGTGGGGACTTATTAAACGTAGAATTTAAGGGGAAAACAAGTTTTAGCTATTTGCATAAAGGGGGCTTGTTGTTTGCTTGTAATAGTTTGCCTTATATATCAGACGACAAAGGCACTCATATATACGACAGGTTGCACATTGTACCATTTAATAATGTTATACCACTAGAGAAAAGAAACCCAAACTTATTAAACGAGTTAAAAGAGGAATTAGAATTTATAGCACAATTTTTTATAATAGGGCTTAAAAAGTTTATTAGAAAAGGCTATAAAATACCAAGAAGTAAAGCATCTATTGAGGCAGTAGAAAAATACAGAGAAAACAACGACCATTTTTATAGCTTTTTAATAAACAACTATGTAATTACTAAAGACCCTAAAGACAGAGTTGTAAAAACAGATTTTGAAAGTAATTATATTAAATGGTGTGAAGACGAGGAAATACCAGAAAAGGCAAGACTACATAAAAGAAATATTAAAGGTGTTATGTTAGATAATTACAATATCAGTGTAATGATGAGTATGGGAATAAGATATTATAAAGGGTTAAAACCTATATTAAAAGCTAATATTGAACAAGGAGAACATATAGAAAAAGAAATAAAAGAAGTATTTAACCAACAAGTATTAGAGTAAAAAGAGGCTTTTTAGCTTCTTTTTATTTTGTCAAACAATATAATACTATTAGATATGAAAATACTATTTGTTATATATTTTGTTTGATTTGTTAAAATAGAGCAAAAATAGAGCAAAAATAGAGCAAGTAGAGCAAAATATATATATAAAATGCTCTGTAAAAAATATTGAAAATTTAATAAAAAATAATATTTTAGAGCAAGTAGAGCAAGTAGAGCATATTTATATTATGAAAAAATAATTAATATATAAAATATAAACAATTAGAATTAATATATAATTTTAGTATTATAATTATAAACATTTAAAATTAAATACTATTAATATACTTTTGTTCAAATAGATTATATTTCAATTATATATTATAAAGAATAAAAAAAATTTTGCTCTACTTGCTCTTTTTGCTCTAAAAAACTTATAGTGCCTTAATTTATCGAAAAAAAAATAGAGCAAAAAATCAATATAAAATGCTCTAATTTATTGTGAAACTGCTCTATTTTGCTCTATTTACTATTTTAATTGAAAAAAGTGTATTAAAAGTATTAAATAATATTTTAGTATTATTATATGGACATTTTAAACACCCTAAAAAGAGGCTTATATATAATTAAGTCAGTCTATAAAAAGCCTCTATATGTAACAAAGGTAACACCTATAAAAAGGGGAACTTTTAAACAAGTAGTTAATAACTTGTTGAAATATCAGTATAACAAAACTTGCTTTTTAAGGTTATATCAGATGCTAAAGTTGAAAAAACTTGAAACTAAAAAGGCTATATGCTAACAGATGCTAACATTTAATTTAATAATTTCTCCCTATTTTTTTACTAAAAGCGAGGGAAGAGGAAAAAATGTCTACTATAAAATAATGGAAGCGAACAGAGGCAGAACCTCATACAATAAAATAATGGTGTGAGCCTCATTTGACAAAAAAGTCAAAGCAGATTTAACAGTTAGACATTTTTGACTAAGCAATATAAGGGCTAGTATTTTTTGTACGACCCTAAGCAATACCAAAAAAGGAAACATTGAAACAAATACTAATAAATAATAGATAAGGGGGATAATATGCAGACATTAAAAGAGATAGTAACAGAACTAACAGAAAATAAAATAAATAAATTAAAAGAGAGATTAAAAAAAGCAGAGGCTTTAAAGAAAAAAGACAAAAAACAATTTGACAAGCATTTATTTGAATATTGTAAAATAAAAGCTAATATATCACTTGTAAACCAAGATGCTAAAACAAGTGCTTTTTGGCAAATAGCTATTGCATTAATTAGTAAAATGTCAGATAGTGAAGTATTTAGCACAGAAACATTAAGTAAATTTATTGAAGATTTAGAAACAGAGGCTAAAAAAACAAGTGATATTAATATCCTTTATAGCATACTTAATCAATTAATGCTTGAGTATATGGAGAGGTTGGGGCAGATGTAAAACAAATAAGCATCTAAAGAACTGTTAGGGCATATTATCCTATCATATTTAACGGGAGCAAAATTGCGTTGGTTAAAGCTATTGCTTAAAAATGAGCAACAGAGGAGAGGGGAGTTTTAACCTATCCAAAAATGGATACAACAACGAGGGGTATTTTACCCTTGTTAAAAGAGGTAAAGCCAAAAATGGATACACCAAGCCCAAGGGAAAACACACCACGGCGAATAAATAGCCGAGAGGAATTTTACGCTGGGCTATTAAAATGCTAACATATGTTGACATTTAAAAACCTAAAAAAACTTAATATAAAAATATATATAAATAATCAAATAAGGAGATACAAGACAATGAATAAAGATAATATTTTAAAAATAAAAGATTTACAAGGAAATGAAAAAGAAGTTAATGCAAACGACCCTAAGTACATTATAGCAGAGCTTGAGGCGATAAAAAGCCTTATATATGAAAATGAGGCAGTAAAAAAGCTAATAGCTAATTTACAAAACAATGTATTTTTATATGACCAAGAGGCAACAAAAGGTATTTTTGTATCAATGTTAGAAGTATTTGAGCTTGAGAGAAAAGAAGCAGAGCTTGTAACAGCATATTGTAATTTGTTGTATGAAAAGATGCAATATAGACATATGCAAAACGGTGTAATATTATTTTTAGACGAGATAAACAAGCAAAGCGACCAAGAGTTTAAAGAGTTTATAGAGGGCATCACAGAGGCTAGGGAAAATTATAAAAATGACATTGAAAGATATTGCAATAAATAGTAATATATGTTATAATATTATTGTGTTATATAGATACAAAAAATAAGTTATTTTGATTAAAAATAGCTACGCAAACTCGCGACTTTAGTCGTGAGTAAGTAGCTAAAAATAGTCAGCGTACAGG
>CALVZC010000044.1 GCA_944372425.1 uncultured Bacilli bacterium | reverse complement strand
GGACCAACAGGACCAGAAGGAGCAACGGGACCAACAGGGCCAGAAGGAGCAACGGGACCAACAGGACCAGAAGGAGCAACGGGACCAACAGGACCAGAAGGAGCAACGGGACCAACAGGGTCAGAAGGAGCAACGGGACCAACAGGACCAGAAGGAGCAACGGGACCAACAGGGCCAGAAGGAGCAACTGGACCAACAGGACCAGAAGGAGCAACGGGACCAACAGGGCCAGAAGGAGCAACGGGACCAACAGGACCAACAGGACCACAAGGACCAACAGGACCAACAGGACCATAGTAAAAATAGATGAGTAAATATAAGATTTGTGTATATGCAATAAGTAAAAACGAAGAAAAATTTGTTGATAGATGGTATGAATCAATTAAAGAAGCAGACAAAATAATAGTGTTGGATACTGGCTCTACAGATAATACTGTTAAAAAATTAAAAAGTCATAATATTGATGTCTATGAAAAACAAATAATTCCATGGAGATTTGATATTGCTAGGAATGAAGCTTTATCTTTAATACCAGAAGATTATGATATTTGTATTAGTTTGGATTTAGATGAAGTGTTAAAAAGCAATTGGCGTAAAAAAATAGAAGACAATTGGCAAAATACTACGACTAGAATGCGATATACTTATAACTGGAAACTTGATGAAAATAATAATCCTGTTGTTAGTTTTATAACTGACAAAATACATGCAAGAAAATGTTATACTTGGACGCATCCTGTTCATGAAGTATTAAAGTATGTTGGAAATGATAAAGAAGAAACGATAACAGTTGAAGATCTAATAATAAATCATTATCCAGATATTACTAAATCTAGAAGCAGTTATTTACCTTTATTAGAGATTTCTGTAAAAGAAAATCCTGAAGATGATAGAAACGTTCATTATTTAGGAAGGGAATATATGTATTATGGTAAATGGCAAGAATCTATAGATATGTTAATAAAACACTTATCATTAAGATCTGCAGTATGGAAAGACGAGCGATGTGCTTCGATGAGATTTATTGCTAGATGTTATAAAAACTTAAATAGATATGAAGAAGCAAAAATGTGGTTAAATAAAGCTATTCAAGAAGCACCATATTTGAGAGATCCATATATGGAAATGGCACTATTATATTATCAATTAGAAGAATGGAATGAGGTTATAAAGTATTGTAATCAAGCATTAGAAATAAAACAACATGAAAAAACTTATATAAATGAAGTTTTCAGCTGGGATGAGACTGTATACGATTTATTGTCTATTGCTTATTACAATGTAGGAAATAAAGATTTAGCACTTTATAATGTTAACGAAGCTATAAAAATTAATGACAATAGCGAGAGGTTACAAAAAAATAAAAAGATAATAGAACAAATGAAATAAGAAAAAAACTGACAAGACTTTAAAAGTTAATTGTCAGTTTTTTTATTTTAATAAATATTTTTTAAATAAATTTAATAATTAAAAGGTCAAGTGTAAATCGAAAAAGTAAATTCTAATTTTGTGAAATAAGGTGTAACTTTTTTTAAATAAAATTGATTATTAAATTAAGGTGTTGTATAATAAATATACTGGAGTGTGTTGAAATGGATTTTATAAAAAAGCATAAATTGACGACATTTATTATTTTTGTATATATAGTTATTATCGGCTTTTTATTTTTTATATACAATATGTTTATTGGTAGCAATGGAATGCCTGTATATGGTGATAGGCTTGATGGTATTGACGAAGTAGAAATTACAGATGAGCAATATGAAAAAATAGTTACTGAGTTAAATAATGAACCTACAGTAGTTTCAGTATCTGATCCAACTTTAAATGGTAAAATCTTGAATGTTATAATTACAGTAGGTGACAATGTTGAATTAGAAAATGCAAAATTATTATCAGAAAAAGTAAAAAATGTTCTTACTGAAGAACAAAATAATTTCTTTGATATAGAAATTTTTATAACTAAAAATTATAATTGTGTGTTAGAAGCTACAGGAAAAATTGATGAAGAAGGAAACTTTACTGATAAAGTAATAGTAAAATTCAGTAATGATTTATCTAAAAATAGTGATATAAATAATTATGGAATGTCAAATACAGAATCAGTAGAGTATAACAATCGTCAAGAATATGAAATAGATGAAGATGGTACTTATGTGATTTATGGTTTTACCCAAGACAAAACAGGTGAGACTAAATGTAGTATACGTATTACTAAAAAATCTAGTGATGAAACGGCAACTGAAGAAACAATTAAGAGTGTTACGAATACATCATTTCCAATAATAGGTTATAAAAGAAAACAAACAAATGATTTCTCTTGGACAAAGGATAGGTAAGTAGGAGGATTTTAATTATGAAAATCAAAAAAAAATGGATAATAATAATACCAGTTTTTGTTGCATTATTAATATTTGTTGGGTTGTATTATTATTATAATAAAGAGGACGAAAATTCTTTTACTATAGCAGAAAATAAATGGATAAAAGAAAATTTGAATACGATAATTGATTTTAATATATTAAGTGATTATCCAGTTTATGGTGAAAATGGGGTTTTTAGAACTTTTATTAATAAATTTAGTGTTGATACAGGATTCGAATTTAACATAGTACCTTATTTAAAGGAAAGTCAAATTGAGTCTACAGGTTATAGATTTCGAATATTAAACAGCCAAGATAAAATGAATGATAACGATTTATTGCTACAAGAAGACATATATGTTTTAATAGGTAAAAATAATAAGAGACTAGATAGTATTAGTGAATTGAAAAATGAGACAATTGGTATATTGACTAAAGATTCTGATGAAATAATTTATTATTTAAAAAGCATTAAAGATTTAAAATATAAAACATATGATGATTCAAATACTTTATTCGAAGAATATGATAATGGAACAATAGATTTAATAATAGTACCTAATATAATGTACTTAAATAAAACTTTATTAAAAGAAAATTATAATATTAAATATATATTTACGGAAATAAGTAAAAAGATTGTTCTTACATTAGCTGATAATGAAAATAATGAAAAAATGAATAACATTATAAAAAAATATTTTAATAAATGGAAAGAAAATTATTTTGTTGAAACCTACAATGAAAGCCTACTTAATTATTATATAGAGACATCAACAATAAATGACAAAGAAAAAACAGAATTTCTAACAAAAACTTATATATATGGTTATGTTGAAAATTATCCATATGAAGTAAAAGATAAAAATGTTATATCTGGTATAGCAGCTGAATATATAAAAAGAATGCAGCGACTAGCAAATACAGAATTTATTACATATAAAAAGTTTGATACTATTGAAAGTTTAAAAAGTGCAATTGATAATAAAGAAATAGATATTTATTTTAATTATTATGATTATGAAAATAGCAACTATAATGCAACTATTTCTCCATTTATAGAAAAGTATGTCGTAATAGGTAAAACGAAAGATAATTATGTAGTTAATACTTTTGAATCAATGAAATCAAAAAAGGTTTCGATTGTAGAAAATAATTCAATATACAATTATTTTAAAGATAATAGCAAAGCTTCTTTAGTACCTTTTGAAAATTTAAATGCTTTATTAAAAGATAGTGATGGTAATTTAATTGTTATGGATAAAGAAATTTATAATTATTATAAAGATGGTAAATTAAAAGATTATGATGTTTTATATGAAGACTCAATAACAAACGATTATAACTTTATGATAAAAAATGATACTGGAAATCAAGTCTTTTATCGAATTTTTAATTATATAATTGGTACGAATTCATATTATAATTACAGAAATGTTGGTCTTAATGATTTAAGCTTATCTATATTTGAAAAAAGTACGTTTGAAGAACTGTATTTAGTTCTGTTAACGATAATTTTATTGCCTATTGTTATATTATTACTATTGTATATAATTCTTAAAAAACATAAAAAGATAAAAGCTGTAAGAAAGAGTGAAAGAAGAAAATACACAGATATGTTGACTTCTTTAAAAAATAGAAATTATTTAAATTACAACATGAAAGCATGGAATGAAAGTAATAAATATCCACAAGCAATAATAATTATAGACTTAAATAACATAAAGTATGTAAATGATAATTATGGACATGAACAGGGAGATAAGTTAATTGTTGGTGCAGCAAGTATTTTGGTTAATACTCAATTAGAAAATAGTGAAATTATTAGAAGTGATGGAAATGAATTCTTAGTTTATTTAGTTGGATACAGTGAACAACAAATTTCTACTTACACAAAAAAATTAGCAAAAGAATTTAAAAATTTACATTATGGATTTGGTGCTGCAATTGGATATAGTATGATTATGGATGAAATTAAGACAATTGATGATGCAATTAATGAAGCAACATTAGAAATGCGAAAAGATAAAGAAGAATATAGATAAGTGTGATTATGAAAAGAAAAATAAAAAAAGCATTTCAGTATATATATGTTAATATTAGTAAACCAGAAATGAATGTATTGCCAGGGCATTTAGCTTTTTACTTTTTAATGATGTTAATTCCATTGCTTACTCTGTTAGGATCACTGTTAACAACAATAAATTTTGTTGGTGCCTCTATAACTGAGGTTATGTATAACAATTTGCCTGAAAATATTGCTGATATGATAATAATGATATCAAAACAAGAATCATCAAATGTTAGTTTATGGATGCTTTTAATACCAACATTACTGCTAGCATCAAATGGTACATATTCTATGATAATAACATCTAATTCAATATATAAAGTAAAAAATGCTAGTTATTTTTTCAATAGAGTCAAAGCATTTATCATGTTAATTTTGTTAATTATTTTATTTTTGTTTTTACTTTTAGTTCCGACTTTTGGAAATACGATATTTAGAATAATTGGAACAATAATAACAAATAACAATATTACAGATAATTTATCATTTTTGCTTTTTAAAGTATTAAAATATCCATTAACTTTTTTTGCTGTATATTTAGCAGTAAAAATTTTATATATAATGGCACCTAATATTAAAATTGAAAGAAAACAAGTTAAATTCGGTGCTATGTTTACTTCAATAATGTGGGTAATAAGTACTTGGATATATTCATATTACATTGAATATATGTCTTCATATGAGACTTTTTATGGGGGAATATCTGGCTTTTTATTCTTAATATTGTGGATATATGTTTTATCATATATATTTGTTTTAGGTATGGCAATGAATGCATCAAGATATGAAATTGATAAAGAAAGTATTTCTTTATAATTTTTAATATTATATAATTTAACTATATTGAAAGAATGGGTGATGTTATGAAAAATAAAAAGGGATTTACATTAATTGAAATTTTAGCTGCAATAATAATTTTAGGAGTAGTATTGTTAATTGGAGTATCAGCAATAAGTGATTATATAGAATCTTCTAGAAAAAGTTCATTAATAGCAACAGCAAATGCTTATATAGAAGAAGTACGTGGATTAAGAGCAACTGACAGTTTAGTACAGTCACCCAAGAATGCAGAGGCTTTATTGGTACCTTTATCTGAAATAGAAATTGATGGTAATAACGATTTAAAAACTCCTTATGGAAATATAGTTTTAGAGAAAAGCTATGTAATAGTAGAAAATGAGAACGAAGACTTTAATTATTATATATCAATATTAGATGATACTAACCATGCAATAGTATTTGAAGATAGTAATTTATTGAATAATAATAGTATTACAACAAGTAAAATTGAAATAGAAAAAATGAAACAAATAATTGCTATAAAACAAAATTTAGAATATATAGAATTAGATAATAAGCAATATTATGTAAGTAGCAAAAATATAGAAAATAGTAGTACTGTTTTATTAGATTGTGATGCTTTGGCATCTTTTACTGTTGAAATTAATGAAGATTGGGAAAATGATGATAAAACAATAACGGTAAATATTGTTAAAGAAGTAGAAGGATATCAATATTATATTTCAGAAAGAAACTCAAAACCTCTAAAAAGTGATAGTAATTGGCAAGATGATAACAAATTTGTAAAAGATAGGGGAACTTATTATGTATTTATAAAAAATGAGACAGGAGAGATAAGTTCTGGAAAAAAAGTAATTGTAGACAAAATAGATAGAGGAATTCCTACTTGTACGTTAAAAGCAACGGGAGAAATGAGTACTGAAGAATATTTTGGTACTGATGTTATTATTTCTTTTGCAAGTTATCAAGACGTAAATACAGATGATTTACAAGTTTCTGGAATAAAAGATTATGGTATTGGAAGTACAACAGGAAATCGCTTTGTTGTTCAAACAGAAGACAGTGTCGATGGTGTAACGTATACTGGATACATTGAAGATAGAGCAGGAAATATTGGAACTTGTAGTATAACAGTAAAAAGAAAAGCTGAATTTGTATTGACGTATAACAATAATGGAGGAACAGGTTGTACAACTAAAGCTGTAATTTATAATAATGCTGTTGGAGATTTATGTATTCCGACTAGAAGTGGATACAGTTTTATGGGATGGTTTAGTAATGAATCATTGACAAACAGCATAAATTCTTCAACAATATTTAAGAATGAATATACAGATGTTTATGCAAAATGGAAGGCTAACAATTATAAAGTAACATTTAATGCAAATGGAGGAAGTGTAGGTACGTCTAATATAACTGTTACGTATGATTCTGCTTATGGAACGTTGCCTAATCCTACACGTTCTGGATATACATTTAAAGGTTGGTATACAGATGTTGCAGAAGGAACATTAATAACAAATACAACAATTGTTTCAACAGCTAAAGATCATACTCTATATGCGCGTTGGACTCCTAATATTTATACATTGACATATAATAATAATGGAGGAACAGGTTGTACAAGCAAGTCAGTGACTTATAATAGTGACTATGGAACATTGTGTACTCCAACGAGAACTGGCTATACTTTCTTAGGATGGTATACAGCAGCAAGTGGAGGAACCAAAGTAACACAAACATCAACAGTTACCACAGCCCAAGATCATACGATATACGCACAATGGAAAGCTAATACTTACACATTAACATATAACAATAATGGAGGAACAGGATGTACAAGTAAGACAGTAACATATAATAGTAGTTACGGAACGTTATGCACGCCAACAAGAACAGGTTACACTTTCTTAGGATGGTATACAGCAGTAAGTGGAGAAACTCAAATAACTCAAGCAACTACAATGACAAGTACTCAGAATCATACTGTGTATGCACAGTGGAAGATCAATACTTACACATTAACATATAACAATAATGGAGGAACCGGATGTACAAGTAAGACAGTAACATATAATAGTAGTTATGGAACATTGTGCACACCAACAAGAACTGGTTATACTTTTTTAGGGTGGTATACAGCAGCAAGTGGAGGAACTCAAATAACTCAAGCAACTACAATGACAAGTACTCAAAATCATACTGTGTATGCACAGTGGAAAGCTAACACTTATACATTGTCGTACAATAATAATGGAGGAACCGGATGTACAAGTAAGACAGTAACATATAATAGCAGTTATGGAGCTTTGTGTACATCAACTAGAGGGGGGCACATTTTTCAAGGATGGTATACAGCGACAAGTGGAGGAACACAAATTTCTTCTTCGACAATATTTAAAAATGACTTTGATACAACTATATATGCACATTGGTATTCTTGTCCTCCAGGGCAATATGCTATAGCGGGGGCAACTGCTTGCTCACCATGCCCATCTGGACAAACAAGTGATGGAGGAGCCACGGGATGTTATACACCCCCACCATCATGTGAAGAAAAAAGAGAATGTGGATGTGCAGTCTATGGTTACTGCCACTATAAGTATGGGGACTGTAATTTTAATTTATCTGAGCCAACAAGTTATTATAAGTATTTTGTTTGTCAACAATATGGTTGTTGCTAGGAGGAAGAAATGAATAGAAAAATAGTATTTTTTGTTATAATATTAGGAATACTTTTTATATTACTTGGTTTAAT
>CALVZC010000043.1 GCA_944372425.1 uncultured Bacilli bacterium | reverse complement strand
ATATTGTATGTTAAATTTACTTTTTAAGACTAACTTCCCGTATACGATTTTATGGGAAGTTACTTTTTAAATTAAAGTGTGTCATATAATTTATTGACATTAGGTTAAATGTATTATAAAATATTTTTGTTGATATTTAATGGGTCTATAGCCAAGTGGTAAGGCATGGGACTGCAACTCCCCGATCGTTGGTTCAAATCCGACTAGGCCCTCCAATATAATAGTTAAACTTAAATTTTTAGTTTTAAATGTAGCTAACTCAGAAATGGGTTAGTTTTTTGTTGTTAAAGTGTTGTAGTAAAATTAGAAATAAATAAGTATATTAAATTCAAAAAAATAAAAAGTAGGAATTTTATATTTAATAAATAATAATTAAATTGAGGAGGTGATTTATGAAAAAATATGTTTGTGTATTACAAGATGGAATGAAGGATTGTGGTGTTTGTTCATTACAGACAATTATTAAACACTATAATGGATATGTATCACGTGAATATTTAAGGATGATAACTAATACAACCACTGAAGGTGTTACAGCTTTTTCTTTATTAGAAGCAGGGAGAAAATTGGGCTTTGATACAAAAGGTGTAAATGGTGATGTTTTTGACATAGATGATAAGTTTCTTCCTTGTATTGCACATGTAATTATAGATGATAAATTTAAACATTTTGTTGTTATTTATAAAATTAATAGAAAACGAAATTATATAGTTATAGCTGATCCAAGTAAAGGTATTTTAAAAATGACAAAAGAACAATTTTTAAAAATATCAACTAATAACTATTTGTTTTTAATTCCTAATAAAAAAATACCATATATAAAAAATGAAAATTATTTTAAAAGAACAATTTTAGATTTTGTGTATAAAAACAAAAATATTTTCATTGTTATAATAGGAATTTCTGTTTTATATACATTACTAAATATTTTAGTTTCTTTTAATTTTAAATTTATTATTGATAGGTCATTAGCATTTAGTTCAAAATCAAATCTATATTTTTTATTTTTTATTATGCTTTTTATATATATATTAAAAGATATAGCAGAATATTTTCGTAATAGACTTTTAAATTTTATAAACCATAAATTGGACTGTTCTTTAATTAGTAATGCATATTTTCATATTCTATCACTTCCTCATCTTTATTATAAGAATAGAACTTCTGGTGAAATTATAGCTAGAATTAATGATTTAAGTGAGATAAGAGATTATATTAGTCATATTATAATTACTTTTCTAGTAGATGCTATTTTACTTGTTTTTGTAATAATAACATTATTTTTTATAAGTATAAAATTAACTTTTATTATTTTATTATTTATTGTTATATATATTTTTATAACTTGTATAAGTGATAGAATTTTAGAAAAATCAACAAAAATAATAAAGGAAAATGAAGGACAAGTTAGGTCTTATATGTTAGAAACTATTAATGGAATTGATTCTATTAGGAGCCTTAATTCATTAAATTTTATTAACGATAAATATTCATTACTATACAATAAGTATTTATCTTCAAGTTATAATTTCAGTATTATAGCGAATACTCAAAAATTATCAAACGATGTAATTATTTCTATAATGATATTAATAGTAATTTTATTAGGGGGGATAATGGTAATTGAAGGAGAAATTAGTCTTGCTGATTTAATAACATTTAATAGTTTAATATATTATTTTTTAGAATCTATAAAAAATGTTATTAGTTTTAATTATATAGTAAGAAAATCAAAAATTATTATAGATAGAATTAATGAGATATTAGCTATAAAAAAGGAAAATGTTTACGCTGATTCAAGTAAAATTATAATGTCTAATGGCAATATAAAAATAGATAAACTTTCATATTCCTATAATAATAAAACCTTTTTGTTTAATAATCTTTCACTTTTTATAAAAAGAAAAGAAAAAATAGTAATATATGGTTCTTCTGGAAGTGGTAAGAGTACATTAGGAAAAATTATTGCAAGATATATTCCAGTAGATAGAAATAAAGTGTTTATTAATGGCACGGATATAAATGATTTTAATCTTTATTCAGTAAGAGAAAATATTACTTATGTATCACAAAATGAAACTTTATTTACTGATAGTATATATAATAATATAAATTTAAGAGAAACACGTGACAATAAAAAAATATTAAAAATTTGTAATTGTACTTTGGTAAATGAAGTAGTATCTGATAAACCTATGGGATATAACATGGTTCTTGAAGAAAATGGTTCTAATTTAAGTGGTGGTGAAAGACAAAGAATAATTTTAGCAAGAGCTTTTTTAAAAGAAAGTAGTATTTATATTCTTGATGAAAGTTTTAGTGAAATAGACATAAAAAGTGAAAGAAAAATATTAAAAAATCTTTTTAAAAATTATAGTGATAAAACAATTATCGTTATAACCCATAGATTAGATAATAATTTTTTGTATGATCGTGTAATTAACATAGAGGATTTTAAATATGCAAATAAATGAATATCAAGAAAATTTTTATAACAAAACAATAAATTTAAAAAAAATAATATTAATAATCTTAGTATTTATTTTCATAATTTTAATTATAGTAATAGCAAATAATAACTTTTATGACTATTTTTATGGAATGCTAATTGTTGAAGATGATGAAAGAATTAGTACATTAGTTAATATTAATGACTTAGAAAAAGTGTTAAATAATAATGAAATTATTATTAATCAATTGCATTATTCTTATAATATTGAAAAAATAGAAAATGATAATTTTATAAATGGAGATGATGTGTTTAAAAAAATTTATTTAAAAATAAATGATAATAAAGTATTTAACATAAAAAATCTTTATTTAAACTATAGTATTATTGTTGATAAGAATACAATTTTTAATTATGTAAGAAAATCTATAATTGGGAGGTAGTAATGACAGAGTTATCTCATGAAAATTTAAAAAAAATTAGTGGTGGTGGTATTTCTATTTGGGGTGCATTGGCAATTGTCACAGGAGTAATTTTTATTATTGGTGTAATAGATGGTTTTGTAAGACCGTTATCTTGTAATGACTAGAATAGGTGGTGAATTTGTTGAGTATTATTAGCAATGAAAATTTGTTTAATATAACAGGTGGCATTTCAATTTCTGGAAGTTTAATAAATGCTTTTACAAGTGGGATAAAAACTGTTTTAGAAGTTGGAAGAAGTTTTGGAACTTCGATTAGAAGACTTATTACTAAAAATTTATGTCACGTATAATTAACACAATAAAATCAAATAAGAAATTACTTCTTTTAATTATGATTTCCCCATTTGTAGTATATTGTTTTAATCATTTTGTAACCTTTATATTTAATATTGGTATTTGTGTTGGAACGTATATAAGAACGGTTTACTTTTAGAAAATGTGTAAAAAAAGAGCAATAGGCTCTTTTTATTTTTTATATATTTAACAAAAATAATTTTCAAAATTATAATATATTGTTATATAAATATAATCTTGTTTTTATTCTCTAGTTTTAGTATAATTATCTATATAGTAGGAGCAATGTTATATGAGAAATATATATACAGGAATAGATATTGGTAGTGATAACGTTAAAATTGTAGTAGCAGAATTTATTGATGGCAAATTCTATATTTTAGCATCTACTGCAGTAAAATCTGTTGGCATAAAAAGAGGTTTAGTAGTTGATGAAGAAATGGCAACTAATTCTTTGCGCTTAGCTATTAATGAAATTGAGAAAACTTTAGGCGTTAGAATAAATAAAGCAATCGTTTCTGTGCCATCTAATAATAGAAAACTTTCTGTAGTTGACGGAGCAATAAATATTTACAATGATGAGATTAATGGAAATGATATTGTTACACTATTGCAAGAATCTACTATTGATAAAATAGACTCAACTGATGAATTGGTTTCTTTAATTCCTATTATGTTTTGTGTCGATAATGATAAATTTACAATAAATCCTAGAGGTATAAAAGCCAGTAGTTTGAGCGTCAAAGCATTGATGGCTACAGCGCCAAAAGAGCAAATATTTAATATTTTAAAAATATTTTCAAATGTTTCTATTGAAGTAGTTGATTTTACTTTCAGTTGTATAGGAGACTATTATGAGGTAAAAAGTAAAGATTGTGATTCTGTTTTAGGAGCTATAATAAATATTGGATATTCTAAAACAAATGTTTCGATTTTTAATAAAGGAATTATTATAAAAGATAGTATAATTAATCTTGGAAGCAAAAATATAGATAAAGATATTTCTTATATTTATGGAGTCGATTTAAATTCGGCAAAAGAATTGAAAGAAAAATTTGCATTATCAAGTAGAAGATATGCTGATATAAATGAAGTTTTAGACGTTCCTTTAAGTGATAATGAAAAATTAACAATAAATCAGTATGAAATAACAGAAATTGTTGAAGCTAGAATCGTTGAATTATTAAAACTTGCAAAAAAAGAAATAAATAACTTAACAAAAAGGAAAATTAGTTATATAATTGTTACAGGTGGTATAACAGAACTAATGGGGTTTAGTTATGTAGTGGAAAATATTTTAGGAATAAATGCTTCTACATTTAATGATACTACAATTGGTATTAGAAGTAATAAATATTCTAGTGCAATAGGTGTAATTAAATATTTTCATGATAAAATGAATTTAAGAGATAAAAATATTTCGTTGTTTGATGAAGATATGGTCGAACAAATGCTGAAAAATAAGAAGAGTATGTTAGAATTAACTGATGATACAATTATTAGTAAAATATTTGGATATTTTGCTAATAACTAAGGAGGTAAGATGATGTTTGGTGGATTAGAAATGGATCAATTAGCCAAAATTAAAGTAATAGGTATTGGTGGAGGTGGAGGAAACGCCATTAATAGTATGGTTGAAACTGGTGTTAAAGGCGTTGAATTTATTGCAGCTAACACAGATTTACAAGTTTTAAATACATCTAAGGCAGATGTTAAAATACAACTTGGTAAAACAGGGTTAGGTGCAGGTGCTAAACCTGAGATTGGAAAAGAAGCTGCATTAGAAGCAAAAAAAGAAATAGAAGATGCATTAAGTGGAGCAGATATGGTGTTTATTACTTGTGGAATGGGTGGTGGTACTGGTTCAGGAGCTGCTCCAATAGTAGCTGAGATTGCTCAAGGTTTAGGTGCTCTTACTGTAGCAATAGTTACAAAACCATTTACTTTTGAGGGAAGAAAAAGAATGGAAAATGCGTTGACTAGCTTAGAAGAATTAAAAAAGCATGTTGATACGCTTATTGTAATTCCAAATGATAGATTGAGAGAAATTATTGACAAAACTACTCCTATGCTAGAAGCTTTTAAAGAGGTTGATAATGTTTTACGACGTGGTGTTCAGTCAATTACAGACTTAATAGCTGTTGTTGGACTTGTTAATTTGGACTTTGCTGATGTAAAAGCCGTTATGGAAAAATCAGGAAATGCCATTATAGGTATAGGTATTGGAATGGGAGAAGAAAGAGCAATCGAAGCGGCAAAACAAGCTGTATCATCGCCTTTATTAGAAACTTCTATATCTGGTGCTACTGATGCTATTATTAATATAACTGGTGGTTTGAATTTAACTTTATTTGAAGCAGAACAAGCTGCTGAAGTTGTTAGAGCAGCAGCAAATACTGATATCAATACAATATTTGGATCTGTAATTAATGAAAATTTAACTGATGAAGTTATTGTTACAGTAATAGCTACAGGTTTTGATAAAAATAAAGAAAAAGAACCATTGTATAACAAAGCTCAAACTATTGACATTTCGTCTAATAGAAGAACAAAAACAGAAGTACCAGAGCAAGTATCAAAAATAGAAAAACTAATAGATGAAGAAGATGATGATAGCAAATACGAATTACCTCCTTTTTTACGAGATAGAAACTATTAGAGAACTATAGATTCTCTTTTTTTAATATGTTTTACCATTATAGAAATTATTTTTAAAATTATTATTATTCATAAATTTATAAATGCTAAATATAATATATTAGAAAAGAGGAAAGATTTATGATTAATAAGCAAAATTTGTGGTTTTTAACTTTGTTTTCATTAATACTTGTATTAAGTGTATATTATGTTACTATGCCAAATGAACTATTATTAAAAGATGAAGTAACATCAGATGAGTATGATGATACAGAAAAAGTAAGTGTTGAATTAGAAGAAAGTGAGATATTAGTTGCATTGCGTGTTGATTTAGAAGAAGAAAGAATGACTCAAAAGAAAGATCTTGAATCTATACTTACTAGTTCCGAGAGTACAACGGATGAAAAAAATGCTGCTTATGATAAATTAAAATATTTAAATTCAGTATTAGGCAAAGAAGAAAAGTTGGAAAGTAAAATCAAAGAAAACTTCAATATAGAATGTTTTATTGAAATAGATAATAATGAAATAAACGTAATAGCTATTTCTAGTATTCACGATACAAAATTAGCTAATAATATTATGAGGTCAATTCAAGAAGAATTTGAAGAAAAAGTTTATGTTACAGTAAATTTTAAATAGGCATATCCCCTACAACAAACAAACGTATTTTCATAAGATATTATGAGAAACTTTTGTAATGAAAAGAGGGGAATTTTATAAAAAGCATATTAACAAATAGAGAAAGATCTGTATTTAATCTTTTACTTCAAAATAAAACGACAAAAGAAATTGCTGAAGAATTAGCAATAAGTGAGAAGACAGTGAGAAATCATATTTCTAATACAATGCAAAAATTAGGTGTAAAAGCAAGAAGTGGAGCTGTAATTGAGCTTATAAAATTAAAAGAATTATCTTTGTAAAAACACATATTATTTATTAGGTGATTTTAATGCTAAAAAGAAAAGCTTTGAGAAAAATATTTGTAACGACTTTTGTGTTGTTTATATTATTAACAATATATTTAATTCCTGTTAATAAAAAAGAAAATTCTAATAATATTGTTTACAAATATTCTAATTCTGAAGAAGTAAGTGTATATTTATTAAATAATAATTTACAGTTGACAAAAGTTAACCTTAAAATTGGTAGTGATTCTTTAGATGATACAGTTAAATCTATAATAAAAAAATTGACAGTATCTAATGATGCTACAGTTCCTAATTGTTTTGAACAAGTTATTCCAAAAGATGTTAAATTATTAGACGTTCAAATAGATGAAGGAATAATATATTTGAATTTCTCAAAGGAAATTTTAGATATACCACATGATTCTATAGAAAGAGTGATTGAGTCAATTACTTATTCATTACTAAATTTAGATAATATTGTTGGTGTTTCTATATATGCTAATGGGGAAAATATATCAGGATTGTTTCCTAAAGATATACCAAATGTTATAACTAAAGAGTATGGCATAAATAAGAGAATAGAATTAAAAAACTTTTTTGATATTTCAAAAATAGTTATATACTATGTAGATAATATTGATAACCAAAACTATTATGTACCAATTACCAAATATATTAATGATAAAAGAGATAAAATAAAAATAATAATAGATCAATTGAGTAGTAATTATATTTTTGAGCCGAATCTAATGTCATTACTTGATGAAAACATAAAATTAATTAATTATGAAATAAATAATGACATTATGATTCTTAATTTTAATAATAGTATTTTCTTAAATCAAGATAAGATTTTAGAAGAAGTAGTTTACTCTATAAGTTATTCTGTATTTGCAAATTATGATATTGACGAAATAATTTTTGAAGTAAATGGTAATGAAATTTTAAAAAATAGTAAATAATTTTTTATGAAATTATACTTTTTAATTTAGTATTAATTTTATCTGTATGTAAAATTAAGTATGTTCTGTTTTGCATTTTAACGTAAGCAAGACACTCATACTTTTTATTATGAAGATATGAAATATGCAATTTTTTATAAAAAATATTGTATATTTATAAAAAATAATGTATAATGATTATATAATTTTATATGTTCCGGTAGCTCAGCTGGATAGAGCAACGCCCTTCTAAGGCGTCGGTCAAGAGTTCGAATCCCTTCCGGGACACCAGATTGATAGGAAACTCGAACTTTTTATTCGAGAGTAATAAATATTAACTAGGGTTCTTTGTCAAATAGTGTTGGTGAACAATAAATTTGATAAATGAATTGATTATGAAGGGTGATGAAAATCACCCT
>CALVZC010000042.1 GCA_944372425.1 uncultured Bacilli bacterium | reverse complement strand
AGAAGAAATAGAGAGTTATTTTGTATGGATACCGAAGTATAGTTATAAGTTATGGGATTTAGGAAATTATAGTAGTAATACAACAATAGACGAAAGTAAAGTACATTCAATAGAAATAAGATTTGGAACAATAAATACAAGTGATAGTGTTTCTGGAGAATGTACAACACTAGGAATATCAGGAGAGAGTGGAAACTGTGAAGTAGGAGATTATATGACCCATCCAGCTTTCTTAGCATTCAATACAAACGGAATATGGGTAGGAAAGTTTGAGACAGGATATAGTGGAGCAACAAGTACATCTGGAGCAGAAAAGAACACAACAGAAGTAGATAAAGTAATAGTAAAACCAAATGTTTACAGTTAGAGATATATTAAAGTAGCCAATGCCTTTACAGTAAGTTATAATTACAAACGTGAATTAGAATCACATATGATGAAGAATACAGAATGGGGAGCAGTAGCCTATTTATCACATTCAAAATATGGAATAAATTATGAAATAAGAATAAATAATAATAATAGTTTTAAAACAGGATATGCCGCAACAACAGAAAATGGAATTGGAAGTACAACAGATGTAGCAATGTGGAACACTCCTACAGGTTATTTAGCAAGTACAACCGGAAATATAACAGGAGTATATGATATGTCAGGAGGAGCACATGAACTTGTGATGGGCGTGCAAGCTGATGAGAGCGGTCAACCATTATCAGGAAGACATAATATCTATAATTCCGGATTTAACGGAAAGTTAGGATGCCCAACATGTGATCCAAGTGTAAGTGGAGTAGATAGTAGCATAACTAAAATAATAGATGGAATGAATTTTCCAGATAGCAAATATTATGATATTTATAAATATGACGAAGTTAACACTAGTCGTAAAAGAAGAATTTTAGGAGATGCAGCAGGAGAATTAGGACCATTTAAGATCTCTTCAATTAATAATAGCCCTATTAGTAGTTGGTATTCAGATAATGCTTATTTTGTATATAATATTAATCCATGGATTAGTCGTGGTGGCTATATTAATAATCAAAATAACGCAGGAGTCTTTTATTATGGTGCACATGTTGGTCATGCAAGTAATACATCTTCTTTTCGCATAATATTTGCAATATAACTTTGATGACTGGTAAATTTAATTTAATATAGATATTTTTAAATAATAGAAATAAATTAATAAATTTTATAAAAATATAAATGTAAAATAAGTAAGAACAGAAAATAATTAACAATATTTATGTTTTTTTTCAGCTAGTTGTTATTCAAAAAAATTGCTTTTTCTATTATTCTTAAACACGTTACATTTATTTTATTCGAATTTTTAAATTATTATATATGTCGTATTTAATTTAAACTTTATTAATATTTTAGTATTTTTTTATGTTATAATTAACTATAAAAGAATTAGTGTGGTGATTGTTTTATGCCTTCTATTTTTGATTACATAAAAAAATATGATGTTTCTTTTTTAGAAAAATCTTTTACAGAAATTGATAATATAATTTTTTCAAGATTTTCTTATTTAAAATTTGATAATATTTTGTCATTTAACGATAAAATATCAATAAAAAATTTATATAAAAAATATACAAGTATGAATATAAAAACAGATTATAACACTTATGATCTCTTTAAAGTAATGGCTACAAGTAAAAGATTTTCTTCATTAATTGTAGGAAATTATTATAGTATAATAGATGATTCACTAGAAAAGCAGTTTTCTGCTATTACAATATTTTTGCCAGGAAATCTTTTGTATATATCATTTAGAGGAACTGATAATACTTTAATTGGAATTAAAGAAGACTTTAATATGACTTATATGATAAATATACCTTCGCAATTTGAGTCTGTTAATTATTTAGAAAAAGTTTTAAGTAATAATTCATATTTTGCTATAGTAGGAGGACATTCTAAAGGAGGAAATTTAGCAATGTATTCTTCCATTTTTTGTAAAAAAAAATATCAAGAAAGAATTATAAAAATATATAACAATGATGGCCCAGGTTTTTTTAATGAAATTGTTACTAATCCCAAATATGAAAAAAATTTAGATAAAATAATAACTTTTGTTCCAGAGACATCTATAATAGGTATGTTGTTAAATCATAAAGAAGAATTTATTGCTGTAAAAAGTAGAAAATCATTAATATTACAACATGATTTATTTTCATGGGAGATAGATGATGACAAATTAATTAGAGTTAAATCTGTTAACAGAAAAAGTAAATACATTGATGATATAATGACAAGTTTACTTAACATATCAATTGAAGAACGCAAAAAATTTTTTGATATTATATATCAAATTTTAATATCTACTGGTGTTAGTAGTATTGATGATTTAACCAAAGAAAAAATTAAAAACGTCAAAATTTTTATTAATAGTTATAAGAAATTATCTAATGGTGAAAAAGAATTTTTTATTAAAATATGGAAAAAAATAGTTGTAGTAGCTACTAATAATATAAAAACTTACTTAATAGTAAGAAAAAAGAAGACTCCTTCTTGATGAATTAACAATTTTGTTGACCTTTTAATATTTTGATTGATATACTTATTTTATTAATAATAATGCATTAGATAAAGGATTTGTGATATAGTGAAAATTAATATATTAAAGAAAAATAATAAAACACTTTCAAAATTATATAATGAAGTTTTTAATGCTGAAAATGAAATTATAGATATTGAAAAATCAAAAAAAAATAATATTAAATTTTTATGTGCTATTGATGATAATGAAATAGTAGGGGCAATTATGATTACTACAAAGTTTGATTACGTTCAAAATATTAAAACTTTTTATTTAGATTATGTTGCTGTTTTAGAAAAATATCGAAGAAAAGGAATAGCTACATTAATGTTACAAGAAGTGGAAAAGTTAGCAAAAAAAGAAAAAATATCTTTTATAGAATTTACTTCGAATAGTAAGAGACTTGAAGCAATAAAATTATATTCTTCTCTTAATTATAATATTAAAGATACAAACGTATTCTTTAAAAAAATTGTATAGGTGTGAATTATGAAAATATATATTTATGACAAAAGTAAAGAAAAATGGTATAAAAAAATAAATTTTGTAAGTTTATCTTTTATATTTTTGTTTTTTCTTTTATTCTTTTTTCTTTTCTTTTATGTCATATTTGGTAACTTTAATTATATTGATAGAGCTTTTTTTACTTCGTTAATTGTTTCTATTTTAATATCAATCAATTTTACAATTTCTAAATATATTTCTAATGATTGTATTATTATTTATGCTATAGAAAAAAAGAAAATGTGTATTTTAACTTTTAATAATTTAAAAAATAAGTATTTTTTAAATTTAAATAATAATAATAATAATTTTATGAAATCTTTACTTTCTAAAAAGAATATTATCGATATAAAAAATAGTTATTCTTCTTTTCCTGGTGTCAATATGTTTGAATTAAATAGTGTTAAATCTTATTGTGAAAAATACGAATATTTCCTATTTAAATGTATAGGAGTAGATAATTATTGGACTTTTAATGATGAAGTTTTTGTTAATAGTGATTGCCAATTAAAGAAAAAAGAAAATTCTACTAGAAAATTTTATTTACCAAACAATGATAATTATTTTGAAATTATTAAATTTATTAAATCACAAAAATAAAAATGTTTATTTATTTAATATTTTCTTTTTTAATGATATAATATGTTTATAAAGAATAAGGAAGTGTAATATGTTTAATTCAAAAATTTTAACCGATAATGGGGTAAATATTGAAAAAAGTTTAGAATTGTTTGGTGATATGAATACTTATAACGAAAGTTTAATTGACTTTCTTAAAGAAGTAGAGAGCAAATTTGAAAAATTAAAAAACTTTAAAGAAATAGCAGATATGTCTAATTATTCTATTTTAGTACATTCACTTAAAAGTGATGCTAAATATTTTGGTTTTGAAGATCTTGCAAATATTGCTTATGAGCATGAAAAAGAAAGTAAAGCTAATAATATGTACTATGTTTCTTTGCATTATGATGAATTAGAAAAAGAGATTAAAAGAATAATCGGTATAGTTAGAACCTATTTAGGTGTTAATGTATCTGATGAAAAGTCCAACTTTGAAACAGATAATGTTAGTCCCAAAAATAATACTATTCTAGTTGTTGATGATTCAAATATTATTGCAACTTTTATAACAAAAATATTTAATAATCAATATAATGTAATGGTAGCAAAAGATGGTGGAGAAGCAATAGACATTTTAGCTGAGCAAAACAATCAAATTGTAGGAATGTTGTTAGATCTTAATATGCCAAATGTTAATGGATATGAAGTTTTAAGATTTATGAAGACTAATAGTCTATTTGAAAAAATTGATGTTGCTATAATAACAGGAAGTGATTCTAAAACAGTTTTAGACAATGTAAAAGAGTATCCTGTTATGGCAATTCTTGAAAAACCTTTTAATGAGGTGAATATAAAAAAAGTAGTTGACATTTTAGTAATGCATAACAAAACGAATAATTAATGCTACAATTTCATATACTAAAGTTAAAGGTGGGAAATAAAATGAAAAAGTATATAATTTTTTTAAGTGTTTTTATTTTATTGTGTGGTTGTGATAAAAAAAATAATCAGTATATAGTCAAAGATAATTTAAACGAAAGAATAAATTATATGTTAGAGAATATGACATTAGATGAGAAGATAGGACAGATGATGATTGTTTTTTATACTGCTCCAGAAGTAGATGATACATTAAGAGAAGTTTTATATACTGTTAAACCAGGAGGATTTATTTTATTTAAAGAAAACATAACTACGTATTATAATACACTGAAGTTAATAAAAGAAATTAAAAACACAGCTGACATTCCGATGTTTATATCAATAGACCAAGAAGGAGGAAATGTCCAAAGACTTTTATCTTTGCAAGATAAAACTGTATCTAATATTCCATATATGTATGATGTTGGAATAACTAATGATGAAAAGTTAGCAAAAGATGTTGGTAAAGTAATTGCTGAGGAACTAAGAGTTTTTGGAATAAATATGGATTTTGCCCCCTCCCTTGATATCTTTTCTAATCCTCAAAACACTGTTATAGGTAAAAGATCTTTTGGTAATAATAGTGAGATTGTGACCAAAATGGGTTTAGCACTAGCAACTGGATTATCCGAAAATGGTATTATACCAGTTTATAAACATTTCCCTGGACATGGCAATACTTCTACTGATTCACACGATGAACTTCCTATTGTTAATAAAACTAAAGAAGAACTTTATAATTTAGAATTGATACCTTTTATGAAAGCAATAGAAAATGGTGCACAAATTATTATGATCGGGCATTTGGCTATTCCTAATATTACAGGAAATAATCTTCCAGCTTCAATTTCTAAAAGTTTTATTACTGATTTTTTAAGAAATGAATTAAAATATAATGATTTAATTGTAACAGATGCTTTAAATATGAAAGCTTTAACTAACTATTATACACAAGAAGAAATATATATAAAAGCAGTAGAAGCAGGTGTTGATATTTTATTGATGCCATCTTCTTCTAAAGAATGTTTAGAAATAATTAAAAAAGCAGTTTTAACTGGTAGAATAACTGAAGAAAGAATAGATGCATCAGTTAAAAAAATATTGAAATTAAAATATGAAAATATAGAGAAAAGTTATAATGATTATTTACCTAGTAAATATCTTAATAGCAAAGAACATCAGGACATTTTGAAAAAAGTTAAAGTAGAAGAAGTAATTAAATAGTATTTGATTATAGATTTAACAATAATTTTTTAATAAAATTTTATTTTGTCTTAATAAAATAGGAGAACAAAAAAACTACTTAATTTAGTAGTTTTTATTTATCTAAAAATCTTACAAAATATTCTTCATAGGTCATAGGATTGTTTTGTATATATGTAGATATTTCTGTTCCTACATACCTATAGTGCCAAGGTTCTTCTTGATATCCTGTTATGAATTCTGCTTCTTTAGTATACCTTAAAATAAAACCATATTTATAAGCATTTTTTTGCATCCATTCATATTCTTTAGTTTTACCAAAACTAGTATATGATAGTGTAATATTATCTACATCTACAGCAAGACCAGTTTGATGTTCTGATGATCCTGCTCTTGCTGAATATGTATCAGCTTTTTCAACTCCATCAGCTTTAACATAGTTAGAGTAAAGTTTTTCTTGATATTCATAGCTTCTATATGTAGATACTGCTCTAATATTATATCCTTCGCTTTTAGCATCTTTAGCCATTTTCTCAAAAGCATCTTTAGCCTCTTTTACCATTTCTTTGCTTCCAGAAGAAAAATTTGAATCAATTGTTTCTAAGTCATTAGGAACATAATCTTCAGTTAATGAATAAAATTTGTTTGTAAGTATTTTGCTAGTGTTTTGGTTAGGGCTAGGATAACTTTTAGAATAGAATTCTTGGTCTAAACCAATATTTACATAAACAATAACTTTTTCTAAATCTAGATTTGGATTATTATTTTTATAATCAATGTATCTATCTATATTTTCTTCTTTAAAAAAGTCTAGCTTTTCATTTATATTTTCTAATTCTAAAAGTTTTTTTTCTAATTCTGTTAAAGGTTTATTATTTTCTACTTGATTGTTATCATTAGTAATAGTTTCTTTGTTATTATTGATAAAAAAAATAAATAAAATTAAGAAAATTAATAACATTAAAAGAATTAAAGATACTAATATAATTTTTTTTCTTTTTTTATTATTGTTTGATTTTATTTTAGTTTTATCATTTATATTATTTAGATTATTATTCATATGCCACCTCTATATATTAATTATATCATATTTATAGTTATTGTTATGACAAAAATATCATATTTTTTAATAGGAGGAATTATGAAAAAAATTATTGTTATATTAATTATGCTATTAATGGTTATACCATTAAATGTTTTTGCAACTGTTAATCAAGATAATTTATCTCTCTTAGAAAATGCAAAAAGTGGTATCTTAGTAGAGGCTTCGACTGGTGAAATTTTATATGAAAAAAATAAAGACGAAAAAGTTTCAATTGCGTCATTAACAAAAATGGCAGCTCAAATAATTATTTTAGAAAATATTGAAAATGGGAATTTAAAATGGGATGAAATTATTACTGCTAGTAGTAATGCTGCTTCTATGGGAGGAACGCAAATTTGGCTTACAGCTGGTGAAAAAATTAGTGTAGAAGATTTATTTAAAGGAATGTCAATGGCAAGTGCTAATGATGCAACAGTAGCGTTGGCTGAAAGAATTGCTGGTACAGAAAGTGCATTTGTTAAGTTAATGAATGATAAAGTAAAAGAATTGGGATTAAAAAATACAGTTTTTAAAAATTCTACTGGTCTTGATGAAGAAGGACATTATTCTACAGCATATGATTTATCAGTAATAGCAAGAGAACTATTAAACCACGATGAAATTTTAAGATTTTCATCAGTATATGAAGATTATATAAGAAAAGATACCCCTAATAAGTTTTGGCTAGTAAATACTAACAAGTTAGTTAGATTTTATGAAGGTGCAGATGGGTTAAAAACAGGATTTACTGATGCTGCTGGTTATACTATGGCTGTAACTGCAAAAAGGGATGATATGCGTTTAATTGCTATTGTATTGGGAGAAGATGTTAGTAAAACAAGAAATGATGAAACAACTGAACTATTAGATTATGGTTTTAACAATTATAAAGTTAATTTAGTAAAAGCAAAAGGTGAGACTGTAAAAAAAGTAAAAGTAGATAAAGGCAGTATTGATGAAGTTGATATTATAACAGAAAATGATATATTGATTTTAAATAAAAAAAGTGATGCAACTATTAATTATGATACAAAAATAATAGTTAACGATATAGAACTACCAATAAAGAAAGGAACTATTGTTGGTAAGATAGAAGTATTATATAATGACGAGGTAGTTAAAACTGATAATTTAGTTGCTGGTAATGATGTTAAAAAAATTAATTATTTTAAATATTTATTTAATAATTTAAAAGATATAGTTAATTGTTCTTTCTTTAATTAAAAAAACTAAACCAATAAATTGATTAGGTTGTATTATAAATAGTGTTGGTGAAGATATACCAATACTATTTTTATTTAATAAAAAGACATAAGTTTGATACAA
>CALVZC010000041.1 GCA_944372425.1 uncultured Bacilli bacterium | reverse complement strand
TATTTCTTTAAATATTATGATTAAACCTATTTTATCTTTTAAGGTAAAGCCTTTTAATTTAGTAAAGTGCCCCCCCCACTCGAATATTTGTTTGTATTTCTAAATTCCATTCTTTTACCTTCTTTCTATTTTATATTTAAATTTTACAACATATTGATTTTTTTTACAATATTTACATAAAAATTCCAAATATTATTTAAAAAAATATAAACAAAAAAAATAAAACTGTACCATAATACAGTTTTAATAATATAATTTGTTAATCTTTAGAATTTCCAAAAAGATTTAATAAATCAATAAATATATTTATAAAATCTAGATATAAAGAGAATGCCCCAATAATTGCTAAATTTCTATTTTCTAAAGTACCTTCACTTTTTAAAATACGTTGAATATCAAATGCAACATATCCTAGAAATATTATTATACCAAGGATACATCCAATCATGTCTATAGTTTCATTTGCTATAAAAATATTTATTAAATACAAAATTAAAATTCCAATTAGTCCCATAAATAAGTATGTACCAAGCTTAGATAAATCAATTTTAGTAAATTTTCCTATTAATGCAAATATACCAAATAATAGTGAAGTAACTAAGAAAACTATTATTATTGATGACATTTCATATGCTACAAAAATTAAAGAAAGCGTTAATCCTGTTAAAAATGTGTAAAATAAATATAAACAGGTTGCTGTTATACCCTTCATCTTTCCAATTCTAATTGATAATACACCAGCAAGTATTAATTCAGCAATTACAAAAACCCAATAAAAGCCACCAGAATATATTTTAATTAACATGTTAGTATTAATAGATACAATATATGCTGAAATAAATGTAATTAATAATCCTAAAAACATCCAACCAAATACTTGTGGTAAAATTTTCTTTTTCAAATAAATCATACTCCTTTCTAAAGTATATTAGAATATTAACATATATAATACTAATTGTCAATTTTATGAAATATATCTTAATATTTAATTATTTTTAATTTTTAACATTACCGTTATATATTATATCAAAATTTTAATATTTCATTATTATTTGTATAAACATAATTAAGAATTGAACTAATTATTTTTTTATAAAAATAACATTGTCATTCAAAATAAAAGAGACTTAATGTCTCTTAATTTTCTCCTTCTTCTAACATTGTAGTTATAAATATTCCATAACCTTTATTATTGTCATTTACAATAGCATGAGTAACTGCACCAATTAATTTATCATCTTGAACTATAGGACTACCACTCATTCCTTTAATAACACCATTTGTTTCATTAATTAACTTTTGATCTGTAATTTCAAATAAAATATTTTTAGTAATAGTATCTTTATTTATTTTTAAAATGTTTATTTCAAATTTTTCTATTTTATTTCCTTGTAATACTGTATATATATAAGCTTTACCAAGTTTTACTTCACTAGGTTCTGCTACATCAATTAAATTACTAGTATTCATAATTTCTGTATATGTACCATAAATTCCTTTTGTAGTATTTTCACTAATAGTACCATAAATTTTACTTGAATCGAATATAGCATTCTTTTCACCTGTAGTAGTTACTGTACTTTTTGTATTACCTGTTACTTCAGCTTTAAATATTTTTCCATCAGTAATTTCTACTATATCATTGGTAGAACTTGTTATTTCATGTCCTAAAGCACCATATATTTTGCTATTAGGATCAATATAAGTTAAAGTTCCAATACCAGTAATTTGATCTTTTATATAAAGACCAGTTTTATAAGTATCATTTTCTTTAACTAAATTTAATTTAAAATTTAAATATTCACTATTACGAAGAACTGTTATATTTACAGAATCATTTTGCATTTTCTCATTTATAGTTTCAATCATTTCATTAATATTATTTATTTTAATATTTTCAATATGTGTTATTTTATCTCCTATTTTTATTCCTGTATCTTTAGCAGTATAGTTTCCATTTACTTTGTAAAATCCTACAACTTCTATTTCTTTTGTATTAACAGTTATTCCAATATTATTTCCTCCTAAAATAACTTTATCAGAATATGCTAATATATTAGTAGGAATAAATATAACTAAAAAAGAGAACAATAATAGTAGTTTTTTCTTAAAATTCATGAATTCATCTCCTTTTAACAAAACTACATTATTATTATTATTTTTTTTTAATAAAATAAACTTGGAAATTATTAGAAAAAAAATTAGTCATTTTCTATTGAAAAGTCTTCTAATTTCCCATTTTCATTTAAAATTTTATTAACGTTTTCTTCAGCATTTTTTAATTTTTCATCACAAATTTTTACTAAATTCATAGCTTCATTAAACTTATTTATTGCATCATCTAATGGAACATTTCCATTTTCTAAGTCTTTAACTATTAATTCAAGATTTTTAATTGATTCTTCAAAATTGGTATTTTTTGCCATTTTTACCTCCATTAAATTACTTCAACTTTAATACTTCCATCGGAAAGTTCTATATCTAAGTGATCTTTTTTCTTTATATTTTTTTTACTACTAATTACTTTATTTTCTTTTTTTACAATAGAATAACCTCTTTTTATTGTTAAAAGTGGATTTAATACTTCTAATTTACTTATAATATTTACATATTTATGTTTTTTTTCATTTAAAATATTTAAAATTGCTTTATTTAAATTATTTTTTAAAAAATCTAATTTATTATTATTAATATTTAAAAGATTCTTTTGAGTATTTATAAGTCTATTTAATAAATTGTCAAATTTTTCTTCCTTAATTTGATATATTGTCAAAGGGTTTTTTAAAATATAATTATTTTTTAAATTTAATAAACTTTTCTTTTTAAAATCTAAAATATTATTTATTGAATTAATAGTTCTAATTTTTAATTGCGTTAAAAAATTAATAATATCATTTATATTTGGAACAGCAAGTTCTGCGGCACCTGTAGGAGTTGGTGCACGCAAATCAGCAACAAAATCACAAATAGTAAAATCGATTTCATGTCCAACAGCTGATATAACAGGGGTATTTAAATCATATATTGCTCTTGCTACTATTTCTTCATTAAAGCACCATAAGTCTTCGATTGATCCACCACCGCGACCAATAATTAAAACATCTAAGTCATAATTTTTAGAAAGCTCTATATTCCTTATGATGTCACTAGCAGCTTCTTTCCCTTGAACAAGCGATGGAAAAAGAATCGTTTCTGCAAGAGGCCACCTTCTTTTTAGAGTTGATAGAATATCTTTTATAGCAGCGCCTGTAGGAGCAGTTATTATTCCAATTCTTTCTGGTATCAACGGAATTTTTTTCTTTTTAGATTTATCGAATAATCCCTCTTTTTCTAGTTTTTTCTTTAATTCTTCAAAGGCAATATAAAGATTACCAACACCATCTTCTTCTAATGATTCAACATATATTTGATAATTACCACTAGGTTCATAAACACTTATTTTGCCAGTTACTAATACTTTCATTCCATCTAATGGTGCAATTTTTAATTTAGAAGCATAAGTACTAAACATAATAGCATTGATTCTAGTATTCTCATCTTTGATAGTAAAATATAAATGCCCCCTACTATGAGCTTTAAAATTTGATATTTCTCCTTTAAGATAAACTTTCATTAAGTTTTGATCATTATCTAACCGATATTTTATATATTTGGTAAGTTGAGTTACAGTAATATAATTATTGTTCATTTACTTCCTCATTATGATAAATTTTATCTAATGCAGCATTAATCATTTTAACTACTTTTTCATCACTATATTTTTTTGATAACTCAACTGCTTCATTTATTGCAACAACACTAGGTGTATCCGTATATAAAAGTTCATATATGCCAATGCTAAGAATTGCTTTATCTACTTTACTTAATCTATCGATATTCCAGTCATTAAGATATTTATTTGCCATATTTGAAATTTCTTTTTGCTTTTTTATAATATTATTTACAAGACTATTAACAAAATCATTTTCAACTTCTAACTGTTCTTTTATAAGATTATCAATATCATATGTAGTGTTGCTGCTCTGATAAATGTATACTTGATATAACACTTTCATTGCTATTTCTCTCAATTCACTTCTATTTTTCATTTGCAATCACCTATAGAAATTTTAGCATAAATAAAAAATAAAGTCATTATAAACTTTATTTTTTAGGTATTAATTTTTTTGATAGGCATTTAGGATTACTTACTATATCATCATTACATTTTGTCTGTTCACTATTAGATTTATCACTAGGATTAAATGAATCTATTGATTGATCTAATAATGAATAATCAAAATATTCTAAATCATTATATGAAAATATTCCAATATCTTTAAACATTTGCTTTATAAGCTTCCCCGATTTTTTTACTAAACGTGATATGTAAGATTGAGATATACCTAATTTGTTTGCAATTTCTTTTTGTTTATATCTTTTACCATAAAATCCAAAATATAATTTAACTGCTTCTTGATGTTTTTCTGGAATTTGCACTAGTACATTTTTTAATAATGTAAATATTTGATTTTGAATCTGTAAATTCAAAAAATCTTCTTCAAAATCTCTATCATCCGGTAACAAATCTTTAAAAGTGCAACTATAATCATCTCTAAAAGCTGGTTCATCTAAACTTCTACTTATATATCTATTTTTTTTGTTTTTTCTTAAATACATTAATATTTCGTTATCTATACACGTAGCAAAATAAGTAATTGGTTTTACTCCTTTTTCTAAATTGTATGTATTTATTCCTTTTATCAAGCCAATTATCCCAATATTTATTAAATCTTCACTATTGACGCAATAATCATTTATTAAAAATTGTGTCTAACTGCAAATATAACATATTTTATATTACTTTTTATTAAAGTATCTCTAGCTTCTTTTGCCCCTGCTTATATTCTTTAATTAATTGTATTTGCTCATCACAAGATAAATGTTCTGATAGTTCAAAATGATTAAAACTCATCGATTATCCCCCTAACTACATTTAGTATATAATAATGAAATTAAAAATGCAAATTAATAATTAACAAATTTTATAATTATTTAAATTCAAACTCATAATCTAAAATTCGAACTTTATCTCCTTCTTGAATTCCTAATTCAATAAGTTTTTTATCAATTCCTAATTTTCTTAATTTATTAGCAAAACGAATTGTTGCTTCTTCAGTATTAAATTTTGTCATTTGCAATAATTTTTCAACTTCTTTTCCTTTAATAACCCAAATATCATTTTCTTTTATAATAGTATATGGTTCTTCTTTTTTAAATTTATATAATACATATGACTCAAATTTTTCGTCTTTGTATAATTCTTCTTTTGGAAGTGTATCTAATAAATCAGCAATCTTTTCCATAACTATATCTAAACCATCATTTGTAATAGCACTTACTTCAAAAATTTTAACTTTTTTAACTTTTTTCTTAAATTCTTTTAAATTTTCTTTAGCATTTTCAATATCCATTTTATTAGCTATTATTATTTCTGGACGCTTAAGTAAATTTTCATTAAATTGTTTTAATTCATTTTTTATAATTAAATAATCTTCGTAAGGATTTCTTCCTTCTGACCCACTCATATCTATAACATGTGCTATAATTCTAGTTCTTTCAATGTGTTTTAAAAATTTGTCTCCTAATCCTTCACCTTTTGAAGCTCCTTCAATTAATCCTGGAAGATCTGCTATAACAAAGCTTTTATTATTTTTTGTTTTAACAACTCCTAAATTAGGAGTAAGTGTTGTAAAGTGATAGGCTGCTATTTTAGGTTTTGCCCTTGATACCATAGAAATAATTGTACTTTTCCCAACACTAGGAAGTCCTACAAGACCAACATCTGCTAATAGTTTTAATTCAACTTTTAAGTTTCTTTCTTCCCCTGGTTCTCCATTTTCAGCAAAGTTAGGGGCTGGATTACTTTGTGTCTTAAAAGCAGTATTACCTCTACCACCTCTACCACCATATGCTACGATAACTTCATCGTTTTTATTTTTTAAATCAGCTAAAACTAATCCAGTATCATTATCAGTAATAACAGTTCCTTGAGGTACTTTAATAATTACATCTTCAGCATTAGCACCATTTTGATTTTTACCAGATCCGTTTTCTCCTTTTTTACCTTTAACAACTTTCATATAACGTAAATCAATTAAAGTATGTAATCCTTCATCTACAATAAATTTTATATCAGAACCTTTACCACCATTTCCACCAAATGGTCCTCCCATAGGTATATATTTTTCACGTCTAAAAGCAAGACAACCATCTCCACCTTTTCCTGCTTCGACATGTAATAAAACTTCATCTACAAACATTTTATTACCTCCTTTTTACCTTTCTATTTAAAATATCTTCTGCTAAACCATGTACAGAATCATATTTTCCTAAAGATATCTTTTGTAACGTTTCATCGTCACTAATAGCAAAACCATTAAAGTCACTAATCATTTCCAAATCATTTAAATTATCACCAATAGTATAGATTTCATCTCTCGGTATTGATAACTTATTTCTTAAAAAATTAATAGGACTACTCTTTGATAAACCTTTACATTTAACCATAAAATAAAATACACCATTATAACCATAATAATTGTAATCATAAAAAGGATTGTTTTCCTTTAACTGATTAAATTTTTGAAAAAAATCCGAAGAAATATTTTTTTCGTCGATTACTAATGCTAGACAACTAATGTTTTCACTTGCAACATATTGTGAAGAATAATCTTTTTCATAAGCAAAATCTATTCCTCTACATTTGCTATTTTCAGAAAGAGTTATTACTTCCGAAATAACATTGTGATCCATGCTATGAGAGAGCAATAAATTCCCATTAGAATCATATAAATAACTACCATCACATGTGGCTAAGAAGTTGTAAGGAATATCATGGCTATTAACTTTGTTTAACAATGATTTATAACTTCTTCCACTTGATAATACAAATATATTTCCTTTTTCTATAAAAGAAGCAATAGCAATGCAATTTAATTTAATATCAAAAATATTTTTATCAAAAGTTCCATCATAATCACTAACTAAAATACTCATAAAATCACCTGATAAATTATTATAACATAAAATAATTAAAAATAAAAAATAGCATAAAGCTATTTTTTATTACATTTCAGCTGGATAACAACTTACTTTTTTATCATCTCTACCTAAACGTTCATATTTTACTATACCATCGATAGTTGTATATAAAGTATCGTCACTACCTCTTTTAACATTTACTCCAGGATGAATTTTAGTTCCTCTTTGACGATAAATAATAGAACCAGCTGTAACAAATTCTCCATCACTAGCTTTAGCACCTAATCTACGCCCTGCAGAATCACGTCCATTAGAAGTAGATCCTTGCCCTTTATGATGCGCAAATAATTGTAAATTTAACTTTAACATATTCATAAGTTCTCCTTTCTAATTTTAATATTTTTAGGATAATCTCTTTCTATTTCATTTAACATATTTATCATATTTGTAATAATTTTATCAACAATTTCATTATTAACTTTTATGTCTATAACAAATTTATCTTTCACACTCAAATAACAAATATAATTCTCATCAAACATTAAAATAGCATTAACTGTCGTTGTAACAATGCTTGAAACAGCACTACACACAATATCTTTTCCATATTCAGAATAGCAAGCATGTCCTGTAATAATTATTTGTTTTATTAAATTATCTTTATATGATATTTTAACTTTAATCATTATTATCCTTCAATTTTGGTAATAGTTACTTTTGTATAAGGTTGTCTATGTCCATGTGTGCGACGATTAGCACGATCTTTTTGTTTATATTTGAAAACTAAAATTTTCTTTTGTTTACCGTGCTTTTCAATTTTACCTTCAACAATAGCACCATCAACATAAGGATTCCCTACCTTATTATCAAGCATTAATACTTCGTTAAATCTAACTGTGTCTCCAACATTTCCATTAATCTTTTCAACATAAATAGTATCACCTAAAGATGCTAAAACTTGTTTTCCACCAACTTTAATAACTGCTTTCATAGTTTCCTCCTTTTAATAATTCTGGCTCGCTTTTAAGGTACATATGTTTAAACCTTTTCAATGCGGTTTGAGCTATAGAGGCTACAAACATATAGATAATATCATAAAATGTTATTATAGTCAAACAATTTTAAATACAAATATTATGAAAATTAAAAAATATATTACATATATTCAGGTTGTAGACAAACCCCTAGATTTTTCTAGAGGTTTTCTTCTGAATAAATTTTTATATTAAAATTTATAATATTT
>CALVZC010000040.1 GCA_944372425.1 uncultured Bacilli bacterium | reverse complement strand
TTTGGCAAAGAAACACTTTATATTATACTATAATTAGACTTATTTCCGCTTTTTGTTATAAAACGGAATTCCAAATGGAAATTAACATTAATTTACAAAATATTTATTATGTTATTGAACAAAACAATATAATATGCTATAATTTGCTAACAATTAATTTAATTATATGGAGGAAGTATGGAAAAAGTATATATATTTGGTCATAGAAATCCTGATACAGATTCAGTAACTAGTGCAATAGCATTAGAATATTTGAAAAAATCCTTAGGTATCTATGCAGAAGCTAGAATTTTAAGTGAAATTAATGATGAAACTAAGTATGTTTTAGATAGATTTAATGTTAGGCATCCTAAATATCTAAATGATGTAAAATTGCAGATAAGGGATATTATTTATCATAAAGACCTATTTCAATTAGATACATCATCAATAGAAGATATATATGACTATATGAACCAAAATAATACTACTGGTGTACCAATAATAGATAAGAATAAAAAATTCATAAATATAGTTACTGCAAAAATGGTGTTACGAGAATTTTTTAAAAGTGATGAAAATAATTTGCACACATCCTATAATAATATTTTGAAAAGCTTGTTAGGAAAAGAAGTTCTAAGGTTTGATGATGAAATATGTGGCCATATAACAGCAGTATCTTACAAAAGTACAACATTTATAGAAAATTTTAATTTTTCTAGCGATGATATTTTAATTGTTGGTGATAGGCATAGTATTATCGAAGCTGCAGTAATAAAAAAAGTAAAACTTTTAGTAATAACTGGAAATAGTGCGATAAAAGAAGAACATATAAATATTGCTAAAAAAAATTGTGTAAATATCATTAAAACACCTTTTAATACTTTTAAAACTGTAAAAAAAATATTATTAAGTAATTATATAAAAAATTTAAAAGCAGATAATAGACCATACACTGTTTTGGAAAATGATTATTATGATGATTTTATAGAAGATACAGCTAAATTAGGATTTAATAATTATCCAGTTATAGATAAAAATAATGTTTGTAAAGGTTTAATTAGGATAACTGATATAAATAAAAAAAATCGAAAAAAAGTTATTTTAGTAGATCATAACGAATCAGAACAAAGTGTTATTGGCCTTGAAGAGGCTGAAATTTTAGAAGTTATAGATCATCATAAAATAGGTGATATTTCTACTAATAATCCTATTAATTTTAGAAACATGGCTGTTGGCAGCACCAATACTATTATATATTATTTATTTAAAGAAAATAGAGTAGAAATTCCTAAAACAATAGCATCTTTAATGTTAGCAGGAATAGTATCGGATACTTTGGCATTAACTAGTCCAACAACTACTGAAAAAGATAAAGAAGTAGTTTTTAGATTGGAAGAAATAAGTGGTTTAAAATATAAAACTTTTGCTAATGAAATTTTTAGTTCAAGTATTAATTTAGAAAAAAAGAGTGAGTATGATCTTATAACAATAGATATAAAAAGCTTTCAAAATAATGGGAAGTCATTTAAAGTTTCACAAATTATTACTATGAATATAGACAGTATTTTGAAAAGGAAAGATAGGATAATTGAAGAATTAAATAAGTTTAAGGAAATAACACATAGTGATTTTGTAATATTAATGATAACTGATATAATAAAAAATGGATCATATATTTTGTATGATAATACACCGTTGACATATAATGTTTTACAAAGAGCATTTAACGAAGATATTTATGAAGGTATGTACTTAGAAAATGTCGTTTCTAGGAAAAAGCAAGTAATTCCACTTTTAATGGAAATAGAGTAAACTATTTCTTTTTTAATTGAAAACAGATTGTGCATATGATAAAATCAAATGGTAATGAAATGAGTGATATAATGAAAGAAATTATTATAGATACTTTAATTGATGCAGTAAAATTAATCCCTTTTCTATTTTTAGCTTTTTTAATTATAGAGTTAATAGAACATAAATTTAATAAAGAAACAAAAAAAATAATCAGCAAATCAGGGAATTTTGGCCCTTTAATAGGAAGCATTATGGGATTGTTCCCTCAATGTGGATTTAGCATAATGGCAACTAATCTTTATACTACTAGAATCATAACTTATGGTACTTTAATTGCTATTTATTTATCAACCAGTGATGAAATGTTGCCAATTATGTTATCCAATAATACTGATATAATTATAATATTGCAAATTCTAAGTGTAAAATTTCTTGTTGGAATTATTTTTGGATTTTTAATAGATTTTATTATAAAAAAGAAAAATAGAAAGATTAAATTAGATTATCATATTTGTGAAGATGAAAATTGTCATTGTGAAAAAGGAATAGTTTTATCTTCTTTAAAGCATACTTTCAATATAATATTATTTATAATAATAATAACTTTTATATTGAATATAGCAATTTATTATTTAGGCGATGAAACTATTGAAAAGCTTTTTATGAAAAACAATATTTTTGCTCCATTTATATCAAGTTTAATTGGTCTAATTCCAAATTGTGCTTCTAGTGTTATTATAACAGAACTTTATTTAAATGGTGTAATTTCATTTGGAACAACAATTGCTGGATTATTGACAGGAAGTGGAGTAGCAATTTTAGTTTTATTTAAATCAAATAAAGATTTAAAAGAAAACTTTAAAATATTGCTAACTGTTTATGGAATAGGATCTTTTATTGGAATACTAGTTGAAGTTTTTAATGTACTTTTATGAGACAATTAATTAAAATATTAATTATGATTAAATAAAATTTTGTAAATTATAGTTATTAAGAGAAAATATTGATTATTGAAATTCTAAAAATTAAACTTATTTTATAATTGGTTTTTGTTTAAATAAATCAATATTTTCATTCATGATTAGATTATATATTGAGTCACATTTTAGTTCGATTGATAATAATTCAATATTGTCTTTTTTTATGTTAGTTATTATTGGTATATCGCAATTTTTTTTAATTGAGTTTAAATATTTTTTTCCAATATTGTCAAATCCTAAAATTCTTATATATTTGATTTCTTTATTATTATTTGCTTCATTTTTAGTAAAAGAGCATAAAATATGCGTAAGCATTCTATTTATTTTATTGTATGTATATCGTTTTGTTTTAATAGTTTTAATTAGTTCTTCTAAATTGTTAGAAATATAAATAGCTTTTAAAATTCTATTTTCAATTCCTTCATCTATTGTTTGATATTTATTTAAGTTTTTATTATCGGAAATTATTTTATATTTTAAAATTTTAAAATAATTATCCTCCCAATTATTATTTTTTAAATATTTTATTGTTGCTTTTGGAACATAATTTTTAATATCTTTTAATTCTTTTATAGCTTTTCTAATACTAGTAGCGCTTGATATTTTATTATTTAACTCTGTACAATGATAATTATTAGTTCTTTTTATTGCTATAGGAACAATATCTGTATTTTGATTAATAATTTCTTTTATATATGATAAAGCTAAAATATCATTGGGATTTGTTATTGCAAAATTAGAAAAAATTTTCAAAGCATTTGAAAGAGCTGTTGGATAATTTAAGCCTTTTTGCAAATATTTTTTAACTTTTTTGTCATATTCTTTACTATTTAGTTGGATTTTGGCAAGTTTTTTAAATAGTTCGATGTTTGGATTTTCACTACCAAAGATTAATTTATTACATTTTAATTTTTTTAATATTGCAATAGCACCTTTAGCAAACAAATCAGCGCTTTGGGTTGCATATTGAAAAGGTAATTCAATTACTAAATTAACTCCGTATTCTAATGCAATTCTTGTTTTATCGTATTTGTTTATAATGCTTAAGTTTCCGCGTTGTAAAAAATTTCCAGAAAGAATTAAAATAATTTCTTCATCTTTAGCTAAGGCTTTTACTTTATTTAAATGATATAAATGCCCATTATGAAATGGATTGTATTCACATATTATTCCAATAGCCATGGTAACACCTCTAAAGCTATTATACACAACTTTAGTAAAACTACTAGCAATTTTCAAAAAAATAATGTATAATATTTAACAATAACTAATCAATAAGAAACCATAAAAAATAAAAAAATATTTAAAACATTAAAATACACTTGATTTACTTGTGATTTTGTGGCAAAATACTATATTGGAAATCTTTTCTTGCATATTAATTATTAATGCTGAGAAATGATTAGAAGTTGGTTAGTGATGAAGAATTATAAAATAATACTTTTATTACACTATTTAATAAGAAAGATGGGAGTGATTAATAATGGCAGTACCTTTTAGAAAAGTTTCTAAAACTAGAAAAAGAATGAGAAGAAGTCATAATGCTCTTGAAGTTGCAGGAACTGTTACATGTAAAGAATGTGGTTCAGTAATTAAACCACATCGTGTTTGTAAAAACTGTGGAAGTTATAAAGGAAATAAAGTTTTGGAAGTAAAAAAAGCTGATTAAAAATTGTATCGGCTTTTTTTGTGAAAAAAATGTGAAAAAAACATTGTAAAACAAATTGCATATGATATAATTATAAGTATAAGGAGTGTGTTTATGAAAAATAAGAAGTATTTAGGGTTATTAGGTTTAGGTTGTGGTGTTCTATTACTTACTGGATGCGGTGGAAAAACTTTAAGCGGTGGAAAAACTTTAAATTGTGAAATGGACATGAGTGATATGCTTGCAGGTATGGGTAATATGAATGCTGAAATAGAAATAGACTATAATAGTGATGGTACTGAAGCAGAAAAAGCTACAATGACAATGACAGTTGAAGTTACAAGCGATGATGTAACAGATGAAATGATTGATAGTTTAGAAGAAAGCTTACAAGGGGAATGTGATACTGAAGATTCAAGATTTGATTCTTGCAAAGTAAAAAGAGATGGTAAAAAGATTGTTATGACTGCAACAGGAAGTGCTGATTCTATAGAAGGTGAAATAGAAGAACAAACTACTTTAGAAGATGCAAAAAAAGCTTTAGAAGACGCAGGTTATACTTGTGAGTAATTAATTGTTAAATAAAAAAATACTAGTTAATTTCTAGTATTTTTTTTAAAAATTAAAATTAATTTTGTTTTTCAAGTTTTAATCTATTCATAATTATATTTAACATTTTATCTTGCAATTCTTTATCAGCGTCTTTCCATATAATTTCAAGAAATACTCCCATCCCAGGAAGAGTTATTTCATCTTGTTCTTCAATACTACCTTCAATAGCATTTCTTAAGGTTTCTTTTTTATCATTTTTAAAATTATTTATTATATAACTTCTAATATCTTTATTAATGTTCATCATCTCCTGCTTTTAGTATTATCTATAATTAAAAAAATATGCATACTATGTTATAATAAATGAAGAAGTATTATGAGGTGGTATATTTATGAAACTAAAATTAGGAGAAGATATCTATGATATTTGTATAACAAAGAAAATTAGTAATAAAAATACCTATTTACGTGTAAAAGATGATTTGAAAATATATATTACAACTAACACTTTTACATCGAATAAAGAAATTGAAAATATAATTTTGAAAAATCAAGATGCAATAAAGAAAATGATTACTAAAGTTACAAATAAAAAAAATAAGCAAATGGGATTTTTTTATTTAGGTAAAAAATATGATATAATAAAGACTAGTAATAGTGGAATAGCATTAGGTCAAGAGAAATTTTTTGTTAATAAAGATTTTAATGATAATGATTTAGAAAAATGGTATAAGAAAGAAGCATTAAAAATATTTCAGGAAAGATTCGAAATTTGCTATAACAATTTTACTGAAAAAATACCATATCCATCTTTAACTATTAGAAAAATGAAAACTAGATGGGGAGTTTGTAATACTAGAAATAAAAGAGTTACTTTAAATTTAGAACTTATAAAAAAACCAGTTTTTTGCTTAGATTATGTTATAATCCATGAATTATCGCATTTAATTCATCCAAATCATTCTAAAAAATTTTGGTTATTAGTTGAAGATAATTGCAAAGATTATAAACAAATAAGAAAATTGATGAAAGAAGACTAATTATATTATATAATTATTTGGGTGATATTATGCTTATTACAAGTTTGGATAATGATAAAATAAAAGAATATATTAAATTAAAAGATAGAAAATATCGTAAAAGAACTAATACTTTTATTGTTGAAGGTATGCACTTGGTATTAGAGGCTTACAAAAAAGGAATTATTAAAGAGCTGATATTAGAAAAAGACATGGTAGTTCCTTTTAATCTTCCAACTATTTATGTTACAAATGAAATTATAAATAAAATTACCACCGTGGAATCTCCTAGTAAAGTTATGGCACTTTGTAATATGCTAGATAATACAAATTTAATAGGAAATAAATTTTTATTATTGGATGGCATTCAAGATCCTGGAAATTTAGGAACTATAATAAGAAGTGCTGTTGCTTTTAATATCGATACTATTGTTTTAAGCTTAGATACTGTTGATTTGTATAATCCTAAGGTAATAAGAGCAACTCAGGGAATGATTTTTCACGTTAATGTTGTAATTGGTAATTTAGCTGTTATTATTGATAAGTTGAAATCTAAGGAGATTCCAATTTATGGGACTAGAGTTGATTATGGAATTAGCGTAAACATATTAAAAAATAAAGATAAAAAAATGTATGCTCTTGTTGTTGGCAATGAAGGAAATGGTATAAGTGAAGACATAATGGAAAAATGTGATGAATTTTTATACATTGAAACAAATGAAGTAGTTGAAAGTCTTAATGTTGGAGTGGCTACTAGTATTATTTTGTATGAACTTAATAAGTAGGTGATATAATGGATAATGAATATATCTATATTGGTAAAATAGTTAATACGCATGGGATAAAGGGAGAACTTAGAGTTATAAGTGATTTTAAATATAAAAATAAAGTTTTTTTAGAAAATAGGAAAATATATATAAGTGAAGATTATATTTGTGAAACGATAAATACATATAGACATCATAAAATATATGACATGATTACTTTAAAAGGATATAATAATATTAATCAAGTTTTAAAATATCTTAATCAATCTATATATGTAAAAAGAAATGATTTGTTTTTAAATGATGATGAATTTTTAGATAATGATTTAATTAATTTAAATATAATTTTTGATAATAAAGAAGTAGGAAAAGTTTTAGCAATAAAAAAAGTAGGAAATAATAATAAAATTATTGAAGCAATTATCAATAATAAAAGGACTTTAATTCCATATCATAAAGATTTTATAAAGAAAATAGACATTAATAGTGGATTTATAGAAATGAATCTCATTGAGGGGATGGTTTAATGAAAATAGATATTTTGACTTTGTTTCCTTCAATGTTTGATGGCTTTTTTTCTTGTTCAATAATTAAAAGAGCTCTTGATAAAAAACTAGTTGAAATTAATATTGTTAATTTTAGAGATTATAGTAATGATCCACATCATAAGGTAGATGATACACCATATGGTGGTGGTAACGGGATGGTACTTATGGTACAACCTATATATGATGCTGTGATGAGTTTAAAGACAGATGATAGTACAGTTATATTATTAACACCAGATGGAGAAAAATATAATCAAAAAAAAGCTTATGATTTTAGCAAATTAAATCATTTAATAATTATATGTGGTCATTATGAAGGTTTTGATGAAAGAATAAGAAGCATAGTAGATTTTTCTATAAGTATTGGTGATTATATTTTGACAGGAGGAGAAATTCCTAGTATGATAATTACAGACAGTATTGTTCGCTTAATTCCAGGTGTAATTGAAGAAGAATCACATTTAAATGATTCCTTTAATCCAAATACTAATTTATTAGATTATCCTACGTATACAAAACCACGAGAATTTAATGGAATGAGAGTACCTGAGGTATTATTAAGTGGCAATCATAAAGAAATAGCAGAATATAGAAAAAATGAATGCATAAAGAAAACTATAAAAAATCGTCCTGATTTGTTAGAAAAGTAGGTGAAGTTATGGAATTTAATCAAAAATTTTTAATTGTAAAGGATAATGAATCAAAAGAAATTCGATATTTTGACTATGATAAAGTAAATGGTTATAATCTGTTTTCAAAAGGGAATACTCATTTTGAAGATGCAATAAATGTAGATAGAATTATAATTATTAAGCCTACTTTTATTGAAAAAATTGCAACTAAAAAGATGAATCAAAAATTTCAGAATTTTATTAATATGGTATCAGCTGTATGTGAAATAGATGATGAAGATGAATCTGGTGAATGTTATGAGATTGTTTTAGATGAAGCCAATAAATTAAGAATGGAAATAATAAACAAGTATAAGAAGTATATAAGTGAAGAAAAGTTAAAACTTGTAATGAAAAAAATTGAAATATTAGAAGATGAATTAAAATTAAGAAAAAATGTATTAATTAGTTCACTCGAACAAAAAGAAAAAAGTGTAAAAAGAGGCAAGTAATTGTCTTTTTTTTATTAATAACGTGAATTTTTAGACTAAATGCAGGTTTAAAAAGAAAAGTTTAATTTGTAAGACTTATTTCAGATTAAGAATATGAA
>CALVZC010000039.1 GCA_944372425.1 uncultured Bacilli bacterium | reverse complement strand
AACCCCAATTGAATACAGAATTCAATTAGGGTTTAAATAAAAGTTTTAATATGTCTACTTTTTATTGACAACTTCAATAGATATGTAGTTTTTTTGTATAAAAAAACAATATTAAAACAAAATATTTATAGGTGATGTTATGGAAAAAAATGATTATAAAAAAATAGTTAGTAAATATAAAGCTAAAGAGAATAGAGTTAAAAATGGTATAGTAGCATTTGTAGTTGGAGGTTTAATAGGGTGTGTTGCTGAATTTTTAATTCAAGTTTACTCATATTTTTTGGATATATCTACTCAAGACGCATCAGTATTTATGATTGTAACACTTATTTTTGTAGCATCTTTATTTACAGCTTTAGGATTCTTTGATAAAATGGTAAATTTTGCTAGATGTGGATTAATAATACCTATAACTGGTTTTGCTCATTCAATGACTAGTGCTGGTCTTGAATATAAAAAAGAAGGACTAATATATGGTATTGGTAGTAATATTTTTAAGTTAGCAGGTTCAGTAATTTTATATGGGGTTGTTAGTGCATGGTTTTTTGGGATGATAAGATATTTTTTGTTTGGTGGTGTGTAAAATGACTTTTAAATTTAGTAAAGCTTATGTAAATAATGTGTCTACCGTTGGAGGCCCATATGAGAAAAAAGGACCATTAGGCAAGAAATTTGATAAGACTTATGATGATTTATACATTGAAGAAGATTCTTGGGAAAAGGCTGAAGTTAAATTATTAGAAGAGTCCATTGATATTTTGTTAAATAAATCTAAAAAGAAAAAAGAAGATATTGATTTAATAATAGCTGGTGATTTGCTTAATCAAATATCTGCTTCGTGTTATGGTATTGAAAAGTTTAAAATACCGTTTTTAGGTATTTATAGTGCATGTACTACAAGCACTGAAGGAATTCTTTTAGCAGCATGTATGATTGATTCATCAAGAATAAGTAATGCTATTGTGTCTGTATCGTCTCATAATATGGCAAGTGAAAAACAATTTAGAAATCCGACAGAATATGGTGCTCCAAAACCGAAGACGTCTACTTTTACTACAACTGGTGGTGCTAGTATATTGTTGCAGTCTATCAAAACAAAAGTGAAAGTAGAATCTGCTACTATTGGTCGAATTTGTAATATGGATCAAAAAGATCCAAATAATATGGGAGCAGCAATGGCTATTGCAGCGGCTGATACGATATATAATCATTTGAAGGATACTAAAAGAAGTGCAAATTATTATGATTTAATAATTACTGGTGATTTAGGAAAATATGGTAAAAAAATATTAATTGAGTATATGAAAAGTGAGTATGATATAGATATGGTTGATAATTATAATGATAGTGGGACGATGATTTACGATAATAATATTCAAAAAGAAACATTGGCAGGTGGAAGTGGTCCAGCTTGTAGCCCTTTAGTAAACTATTCACATATTATTCCTTTATTAGAAGAAAAAAAGCTTAATAAAGTTTTGATTGTTGCAACAGGTGCTTTATTTTCTCCAACTTTTGTTTATCAAAAACAGCCAATTTTATCAATTAGCCATGCTGTTAGTTTGGAGAGTGTAAAATGACATATTTATATTCATTTTTATTTGTTGGATTTATTTGCTTGATAGGACAAATTATTTTAGATAATACAAAATTAACAGCAGGACATATTACTAGTATATTTGTAGTATTCGGTGCTCTTTTAGATACTTTTAATATTTATGATGAAATAATAAAATATGTAGGAGGCGGAGCTTTAGTACCTATTACTTCTTTTGGACATTCTTTAATTCATGGTGCGTTAGCCAAAGCTAATGATTTAGGTGGTATTGGACTTGTAATGGGAATGTTTGATCTTACTGCAGCAGGTATTACTTCAGCAATTATATTTACATTTATTTTTACAATGTTATTTAAACCAAAAGATTAATTATTGTTTTAATGTTTCAATATTTATTATATAATAATTATTGATGAGTATGGAAAATAGATTTTGTAAAGTTGAATTAATGATGAATAGTATTATTGTTACTGTAATTCTTTTAATTACGGCTATTTTCTTTTGGCCTAGTTCTAGTAATACACAAAGTAATCCTATTGATAAAACCAAAACACAGATTAAAGTTATCGTTAAGAGAATTAATATTAGAAAAGAGCCTACCATTTATTCAGATGATATTGGTGATGTTTATGAAGGAGAAATTTATACTGTTTTAGAACATATAGATGATTCTGATTATTATTGGTATAAAATTACTACTAATAATGGAATAACTGGTTATATAGCATCAGATCCTAATGGAGAGTATGTAGAAATAATAAGTGGTGTTATTGATAGAATACCACCAGTTATAACGTGCAATAAAGATTTTTTGCTTTTTTATAATGGCGAGATAAATTATGATGATGTTGAATGTGTAGATAATTATAGTAATTGTTATTTATCCTATGATGATGCAAATTCTAAGCATATTAAATTTATTGCTAAAGATGATGATGATAATGAATCTTTTTTATATGTTAAGTATTATAAAGTATATAATTTCTATAATAGTTATTTTGAAAGTAACAATTTTATTAATGCTAGTTTTGAAAGATTAAATTATGAAAAAGAAACTGTTATAAAGACCAAATATCAACTAAAAAAAGATATCCCTAGTTATAGTAAGAGTACTAATTATGTTCCAATAATAACTTTCTTTGATGAAAATTTTAATGAAATAAATTTAATAACTACTAAGTATAATGTGGATAGTTTAGATAATGATTGTATAAATAATGTTGATATGACTTTAAAAGAAAATTATATAAACAGTGATTTAGTTAGTGGAAGTTATTTATGTATAAATTATTATTTTGATAATACCGATAGCAGGATTAAATATTTTGCTGTTGGATTTCAAGGAGTAGAAAATTATAATAAAGATAATAATTATTTTGCTAATTATTATTCTAAATATTATGTTAATTAAGATTATTGTTATAATCTTATATAATTTTATTTAAAAAAAAGACTTATTTGGCTTTGAAAAAATAAAAATAAGTCTTTTTTTAATTTAGTTAGATAATAGATGTTATTTTGTATATTTGTAAATGATGTGAAACAAAAAATATAAAATTAATTCAAGATAATTGAGTTAATTTTTTTGTTCTAAATAGATTCTCTGTTCATTAGATGTTCTATAATTCAAAACAGCCATTGGTATATTATTTGATCTTTTTAAGTATAATTTTGCTTGGTATCTTAAATCTTCAATGAAATAAAATTTTAAAGTGTTGTAAAATCTTTCATTATCATTTCTATAAGATTGTACAGCATAAAATTTTGTATTTAAATCATGTGGTAAATATCTAATATTTTGTGATATACTTATCATGTAATTCAAGTCCTTTCTTTAATTGTTTTTCGTTAACTCAATTATATGACTTGAATTACGTTTTTTATATAGAAATGTTTCACATCAATTGTAACTCTACATTTAGTTAGATAATAGATGTCATTTTTTTTTTGCAAAATATAGAAAAATAATATATAATATCGTATAAATTTTGATGGTGGTGTGTTATGAAAAATTATGATAAATTTTTAGAAGCAAAGGCATATATAAAGAAAAAAAAATATAAAGAAGCTATATATATGTTAAGAAAGTTACATATAGAAGAACCTTATGATAATATTATTAAATTTGAATTAGCAAGAATGTTGACAAGGTTTGAAGATACTTTAAATGAAGGTTATAATTACTTATTAGAATTACTTTCTACACCAAGTTGGACATATGCAATGTTAGAATTAGGGAGACTAGAAGCAAGTAGAGGAAATTATGAAGAAGCAAAATCATATTTTACAAAACTTGTTTATTCAGAAAGTCAAAATAAAACATATGCAATGTTTGAGTTAGGGAGACTAGAAGCAAGTAGAGGAAATTATGAAGAAGCAAAATCATATTTTACAAAGCTTCTTGAAACAAGTAGCAAAACATATGCAATGTTCGAATTAGGAAGATTAGAAGCAAGTGTAGGAAATTATGAAGAAGCGAAAGCCTATTTTACAAAACTTATTTATTCAGAAAGCCAAAATAAGACATATGCAATGTTTGAGTTAGGGAGACTAGAAGCAAGTAGAGGAAATTATGAAGAAGCAAAATCATATTTTACAAAGCTTCTTGAAACAAGTAGCAAAACATATGCAATGTTAGAATTAGGAAGATTAGAAGCAATTGCTGGAAATTATGAAGAAGCAAAAACATGTTTTACAGAACTTATTTATTCAGAAAGCCAAAATAAGACATATGCAATGTTAGAATTAGGAAAATTAGAAGCAATTGCTGGAAATTATGAAGAAGCAAAAACATGTTTTACAGAACTTCTTGGAACAAATAATAAAGCGTATGCAATGTTAGAGTTGGGAAGATTAGAAGCAATTGCTGGAAATTATGAAGAAGCAAAAACATGTTTTACAGAACTTATTTATTCAGAAAGCCAAAATAAGACATATGCAATGTTCGAATTAGGAAAATTAGAAGCAAGTGTAGGAAACTATGAAGAAGCAAAAACATGTTTTACAGAACTTCTTGGAACAAATAATAAAGCGTATGCAATGTTAGAATTAGGAAAATTAGAAGTAAGTGTAGGAAATTATGAAGAAGCAAAATCACATTTTACAAATCTTATTTATTTAAATGGACGAGATAAAACATACGCAATGCTAGAATTAGGAAGATTAGAAGCTAGTGTAGGAAATTGTGAGAAAGCAAAAGAATATTTTGTAGAATTGATTCAAACACCAGATTGGATTTATGCAATACAAGAGTTATTATTTTTAGCTATTAAAGAAGAGAATTATGAAGAGGCCAGTCAACTTTTGAATACAATTTATAATGCTAATTTAATGGAAGATAATCAATTAAGTAATATTACTTTTTATTTAAAATACAAATTGAATTTATTAACTGAAAATGATAAAGAGCAAAATAAAAATTATTTTTGTTTACAATTATTAGATTATAATAGAGAAGCAGCGATTAATCATATAAAAGCTCATCTTGATGAAAATGGTTTTAAAAGATTACATTCTGTATTTTTTGAATCAACTGATATTGAAAATATTTTTCCTTCTATCGAAAAAAGTATTTCTGAAGCAATTCCAGAACAATCAAATTTTACAGATAAATATAAAGTTGATTGTGATTATGTAATAGGGGTTAATAATGGTGTTGAAACAAGTTGTGTTGAGGTTATTACTTTTCCGAATACAAAAGATATTATTACAATGTATCCAATTATCGACACTAGAAAAAAATCTTCAAGAAATGATGTTAAGAGATTAGTTTACGATAGAAAAAATTAATTACTTGTTATTTGTAATGTTATTATAAAGTTAATACTAAATGGTTAGTAATAATTATTTAGTATTTTTATATTTTTTAATTTTTGGTCTATTTGTGATTAATTGTTTTCCATTATTGTTTTAAATTGCTTATTTGTGTTATAATAGCTATGTTTATTAATAATGGAAGTAGGAATTATTATGGAGATTACTTTAAAAATAGATGATTTTGAAGGACCTTTAGATTTATTATTACATTTAATAAAAGAAAAAAAGATGGACTTGTTAAATTTAAAAATAGAAATAATTATTGATGAATATTTAAATTTTATTGAAAAAATGGAAAAAATGAATTTAGATATTGCAAGTAGTTATTTAGTTATGGCAAGCGAGCTTTTGGAAATGAAATCAAAGTTATTGTTACCAAACCAGAATGATGAAGAAGATGTTGAAGAAGACCCAAAAGAAAGATTAATTAATAGATTAGTAGAATATCAAAGATATAAAGATTTAACAGAACAATTTAGAATTTTAGAGAAAGAAAGAAAACTTATTTATACAAAAATACCAGAAAAATTAGATGAGTATAAAGATGAAAATATTAATATTACAAATAGTGATATTACAATAGATGATTTAATGGATGCTTTTAAAAAGTTTTTAGAAAGAAAAGAACTTGAAAAACCTTTGAACACGAGAGTTACTACTAAAGAGATTTCTGTAGAAGAGAAAATAATTGCAATTAGAAAGACATTAAAAATAAAAAATAAAGTTAATTTTTTTGACTTATTTGATATTTTTACAAAAGAATATGTTGTTGCTACTTTTCTGGCTATATTAGAGATGGCTAAAAAAAGAGAAATTAAAATATTTCAAGAAAATAGATTTGGTGAAATTATTTGTGAGGTAAATTATGAATAAAGAAGGTATTTTAGAAGGCTTACTTTTTGCTGTTGGTGATGAAGGATTGACACTTTCACAAATAGAAGATATTTTAGGTATTGATACTGATACTGCTAAAGAATTACTTTTATTACTAAAAAGTAGATATGAAGATGATATATATGGTATTCAGATTAGTTTTTTAGGTAATTCTTTTAAATTGACAACAAAAAAGGAACATAAAGAGTATTATCAAAAATTAATTGAAAATCCAGAGACTAATACGTTGTCACAAGCTGCTTTGGAAACTTTAGCAATAGTTGCATATAATGAACCTTTAACAGTTCAAGGTGTAGATGAAATAAGAGGGGTTAATAGTAGGGATATAATAAGAAGATTAGTAGCTAAAGGATTTTTGAAAGAAGTTGGAAAAAGTGAATTAATTGGTAGACCTACTTTATATGCAACAACTAGAGATTTTTTGGACTATTTTGGACTATCTTCTAAAGAACAATTACCGAAATTTGAAGAAATTAAGAAAAATGATGAAATATTAGAAACTAATTTATATAATTCTAAGTATAAAGAAAATAGTTAATAATAGAGGTGTTTATGGAAAAAATAGCAATAATTGGTGGAGGTGCTTCTGGTTTAGTATCTGCAATTTTTGCAAAAAATAATAATAATGAAGTTATTATTTTAGAAAAGAGAAACAATTGTGGAAAGAAAATATTAGTAACAGGAAATGGAAGATGTAATTATTGGAACGAAGATCAAAATTTAGTACATTATAATTCAAGTAATATGGAATTTTTAGAAGAGATATATACTGAAAATAATCGCAATGAATGTTTAAATTTTTTTTCTAAATTGGGTATAATTCCTTATATAAAGAATGGTTATTATTATCCAATGTCAAGAGAAGCTAGTACAATTAAAAATTTATTATTAGGTGAGATAAATAAATTAAACATTAAAGTTGTAAATGATTTTAATGTAACGAAAATAGATAAAAAGAATTCTATGTTTATTATTAATGATAAATTAGTTGTTGATAAAGTAATAGTTGCTACTGGTTCATATGCATATTATAATGATAAATCTTCTTTTAATGGTTATGAATTTGCAAAATACTTTGGGCATAATGTTATAAAGCCATTACCTGCTTTAGTTCAACTTTTATCTAAAGAAAAAGTTTTTAAAGATTGTAGTGGTGTAAGATGTGATGTTACTATTTCATTATATTCTGATAATAAATTATTGAAAGAAGAAATCGGTGAAATACTTTTAGCAGACTATGGAATAAGTGGAATTTGTGTTTTTAATTTAAGTAGCATTACATCACGTTTTTTAGATGATAGAAAAAATGTTAATGTCGTTATAAATTTTGTACCATGGTATAAACAAGATAATTTTTTTAATTGGTTAATTGAGCATGAGAAAGTTGTTAATGATATGAGTGTTGATAATTTTTTAATGGGATTTTTGAATAGCAAATTAGTGAAAGTTATACTATCTTTAGTAAATATTGATAAAGAAAAAAAATGGTGTGATTTAAGTAATTTTGAAAAAGAAAAAATAGCTAATAAATTACAATATTTTAATTTAGAAATTATTGGTACTAAAGATTTTAAAGATGCACAAGTTTGTAGTGGAGGAGTTTGTTTAACTGATATTAATCCTTATAGTATGGAATCAAATTTAATAAAAAATCTGTATTTTGTTGGAGAAGTATTAGATGTAGATGGTGACTGTGGTGGATATAATTTATCATTTGCTTTTATATCGGGAATGTTAGCTGGAAAGAGTGTAGGTAATAATGATTAGAATTAGGCAATTAAAAGTTTCTTTGGATGATAAAATTAATTTAAAAAATAGAATAGCCAAAAAACTTCATATAAAAGATAGCACTATAAAGAAAATAATTATAAAAAAGGAATCAATTGATGCAAGAAATAAGAATAATATTTATTATATATATGAAGTTGATATTATAGTAGATAATGAAGTAGAAGTGCTAAGGAAAAACAAGTCTTTGGATATTTTTATTGCAAAAGAAGAAAAATATGTTTTACCTAAAAGTGGTAAAGAAAAACTTAATAATAGACCTGTAATAATTGGTAGTGGTCCTGCTGGACTTTTTTCGGCTTATTTGCTTGCAGAGTGTGGGTATAGGCCAATAGTTATCGAACGAGGAGAAAAAATTGAAGATAGAATAAAGACAGTTGAAAAATTTTGGGAATCGGGAATATTAAATAATAATTCTAATGTTTCTTTTGGTGAAGGTGGAGCTGGTACTTTTTCAGATGGTAAATTAAATACTTTAGTTAAAGATAAAGAAAATAGAATGTTAAAAGTGTTTAACACTTTTGTAGATTGTGGTGCACCAATTGACATTTTATATAAAAATAAGCCCCATATTGGAACAGATTTACTTAGGAATGTTATAATTAATATTAGAAAGAAAATTATTGATATGGGTGGAGAGTTTAGATATAATTCTACAGTTACAGATTTTATAATTGAAAATAATAGAATCAAATATGTAAAAATAAATGATAAAGATTTTATTTCTTGTGATGTGACTATTTTAGCTATTGGTCATAGTGCAAGAGATACTTTTAAATTGTTATATGATAAAAATATAAAAATGAGGTCTAAACCATTTGCAATAGGCGTTAGAGTTCAGCATCCTCAAAATATGATAAATGAATCACAATATGGGAAATATTCTAAATATTTAGATAATGCAAGTTATAAGCTTGTTTATAAGGCATCTAATAATAGAGGTGTTTATTCTTTCTGTATGTGCCCTGGTGGTTATGTAGTAAATTCATCATCAGAAGATGGTTATTTAGTTATAAATGGTATGAGTAACCATAAAAGAGATAATCAAAATGCTAATAGTGCAATTGTTGTAACAGTTAATCAAGACGATTTTGGATATAATGCTTTAGATGGATTATTATATCAGAAAAATATTGAAAAGAAAGCTTATGAAGTTTGTAAAGGAAAGATTCCTATTCAATTATTAGATGATTTTAAAAATGAGAAAGTTTCTAGTTCTTTTAGAGGTGTTTTTCCATGCTTTAAGGGAGAATATGACTTTGCTGATTTAAACAGAATTTTACCTAAATATGTTAGTGATTCAATAAAAGAAGCAATGGATAATTTTGAAAAAAAGATAAAGGGATTTTCAAGAGATGATACTATTATTGCTGGTGTAGAAACAAGAACATCGTCACCAGTAAGAATAGAAAGAGATGATAGTTTTATGTCTAATATTTTGGGAATATATCCATGCGGAGAAGGTGCAGGTTATGCTGGTGGAATAACTACTTCAGCTATGGATGGAATAAAAGTAGCCGAAAGTATTATAAAAAAATATTTGCCATTTGAATAAAATAGATATTCACAAAAAATAAATATATGATATAATATATTCATATATTTGCCTGAGTGATGGAATGGTAGACGTGTCGGACTCAAAATCCGATGGTAGCAATACCGTGTGGGTTCAAGTCCCACCTCAGGCACCATAGGGAAATTAGTCGAACTAATCGACTTTAAATATATGAAAGGTTAATTTCGGTTAACCTTTTTTTGTTTGCTCGAAAGGAGTTGATTAGTTATGCAAATAACAAAGGAAAAGTTAAATATTGACGAAACTTTAAATAAAAAAATTAATAATCTACTTAAGTTTACTAGTATTAAGTCAAAGCTTATAAATGGAAATATTATTCATATTTCAAAAACTAATCTTGCTTATATTGAACCACATAAATTAGTTATTAATGAAATAACTTATTTATTCTTTAATAATTGTGAAAATGTTTATATT
>CALVZC010000038.1 GCA_944372425.1 uncultured Bacilli bacterium | reverse complement strand
ATGATTTATATATGTTTGTTAATTTAAAATGGAATGATATTAATAAAGAAACTTTAAGAAAAGCAATTATTAATACACCAAAAAATAGAGAAACTTTAAGTTATATGGAAAATGCTAATGAATATATAAACTTAATTGAAGATGATTCAAAATTAAAATTATTATGGAATAATTATCAAAAAAATTATGAATACGCTAAAGATATTTCTTTTGAAGATACAATAAAAGCAATTAAAATAATTAGTGAAATAGTAACTTTAATATCATAATTATACTAAATGTGTAATTATCATTTTAAAGATAAATGATTATAATTCTATTTGTTAATAAAAAAAGATGATATTAATTCATCTTAGATCAATTCAATTCTAATTCCTAAAACGCCATATTTTTCTTGCTTTTCTTTAGTATAGAATTGCTCAAGAACAGATATTAATTCGTCTTTAGTCATAGCCTCATCAGATAAAATTGAAATATCAAAATCTTTAAACATTTCTTCAAAAGAATTATATCTTAATAAACCAACAACTTTTGCATTAAAAGATTCATTTAATTCTGGTTCTTTAAAAAACTTAATAACATCTCCAATTTTAATTTGTTGTCTTTTTTCATCGTAAAGTCTAATTTCAATTCTCTTTGTACCATTATGTATAAAATTATAATATTCAGGTTGTAATTTCATTTCATGTTCCATATTATTTTCTCCTTTTATTTATTATATCATGGTTCGGATATTTTGTAGAACTTAAGGGTTTAAGTTCTTTTTTTTATTTAATTAAATAAAATGAAGATGGAGGGGTATATTTTGGAAAATATAATTAATAAATCTATCGAAATAGAAATTAAAATAAAATTAATAGAGTATTTGAAACGAAATAAATTTATAAATGAAGAAATATACTTTTTTGTTATGAATAAATTAATTAAAGTTTAAGTGGGGAGACGAGATTATGGATCTATATACAGTTAGGAATAATATAATGAAAGGAATACCACTTCAAGAATTAAATTTAAGAGTTTGTTTTTATGCTCGTGTATCTACTGAAAAAGATGAACAAATAAATTCTTTAAAAAATCAAATAACTTTCTTTAATGATTATATAAATAAAATTCCTAAATGGGAATTTGCAGGTTCATATATCGATGAAGGTATTAGTGGTACTGGAGTTTTTAAAAGAGAAGAATTCTTAAAAATGATTAGTGATGCTAAAAATGGTAAGTTTGATTTAATTTTAACAAAAGAAATATCAAGGTTTTCAAGAAGTACCTTAGATAGTATTAAATTTACCCAAGAATTACTTGCTAGTGGTGTAGGTGTATATTTTTTAAATGATAATATTAATACAATATTACCAGATTCCGAACTAAGACTTACTATTATGGCTAGTGTTGCGCAAGATGAGGTGCGAAAATTATCAGAAAGAGTATCGTTTGGTATGAAAAGAAGTATTGATAATGGTAATGTTTTAGGATGTTCTAATATTTATGGTTATGAAAAAGATAATGGGAAATTAGTTATTAATGAAAAAGAAGCTAAAATGATTAAAATAATTTTTGATAGATATGCAAATACAAATGATGGGTTATGTAAAATATCGAAGTATTTATATGAATTAAATTATAAAACGAAAACTGGTAAAAGATTAGACACAACAATAATTACTAGAATAATTGAAAATCCTAAATATAAAGGATATTATTGTGGTCATAAAACAAAAGTATTAGATTATAGGACTAAAAAGAAAAAGAAATTAGATAAAGATGATTGGGTTATTTATAAAGATTATGATAAAGTGCCTCCAATTGTATCAGAAGAATTATGGAGCATAGCTAATATCAAATTAAGAAAAAGACAAAAAAGTTATTTAAATAAAATAGAAGATAAAACAATATTTCATAATCGTTATACCTATTCAGGAAAAATATACTGTGGTATTCATAATGTTACTTATCACAGGAATAGTGCTGGTAAAAGAAAAAATAATCCTGTATGGGAATGTCAAATATATCGAAAAGAAAGTTTAAAAGGGTGTACTAATAATAGATTATTTGAGCATGAGTTAGATGAGTTATTCAAAAGTATTATATCGAAACTTTATCTTGATAAAAAAATAATCTTTGATAGTCTTATTGAATATTGTAAAAACTATTTATTATCTAAAAATAGTGATAATGAAATAAAAGTTTTAGAATCTAAACGTGAAGTTATAAAAAATAAAAAAGATAAGTTATTAGAACTTGTAATGGATGGATACTTAGAAAATATTGATTATAAAAAACAAGTAGATAGTTTAAATTTAGAGTTAAATGAATATTTAGATAAAATAGACAATTTAAAAAATAATAAGTTAGATGAATATTTAATTGAAAAAGAAATAAATAGTATAAGAGAAAATTTAGAACATTCTATAGAAGATAATTTATGCTTAAGTGATATATTTAATTCATTAGTAGAAAAAATAGTTGTTAATAAAGATGAAAATAATCCTAAAAAAATAAAATTAAATATTATTTTTAAAACTGGAACAACACTAAAAGCATCCAGTAATAATTTAGGCAAAAAGTATCATTTAGAGGACTACCTCACAACAAGTAACAGCAGTAAGTGCAGTAGTAAATGGTGGCAATTTGTATAAACCATACATTGTAAAAAATTTTTTGGAGCCAGAAACCAATAGTGTTATTAAAAGCTTTGATAAGACTCTTGTTAGAAAAACTATTAGTGAAGAAACAAGCAAAATTATGCGATATGGCTTAGAAAGTGTTGTAGCTCGTGGAGGTGGTAAATACGCTTATATTGAAGGATATAGAATAGGTGGAAAAACAGGAACAGCTCAAAAAGTAGAAAATGGTAAATACTTAATTAATAATTATATAATGAGTTTTATGGCAGTAGTACCTTCTAACAATCCTCAAGCAGTACTATATTTAGCAATCGATAATCCTAAAAATACAGCTCTTTTATCAAGTTATACAACAGCGCCAATAGCAAGAAAAATACTCCTTGACATAATAGATGCTCTTGACATTGAAGAACAAGAAGGGGGAATTGAAAAAGTTAAACAGTGGGATGATATAACTTATTTTGAGGTACCAAACGTAATTGGGATGTCTGTAAAAGATGCTACAAAAGCATTATATCCAGTTGAAATTGAATATTCCGGGGTTGGAACAAAAGTAATTGAACAATCACCAAGTGCTGGTATTAAAATAGATATTAATAGTAAAATAAGACTGTTATTAGGTGAATAAATAATTAATTTGTTCTTAATAAAATATTTTTTTGTAAAAAAAATAAAATATAAGTTATAATATACTTGGTGAAGTTCATGAAAAATAAGTACATTAAATATTTAATTATATCATGTTTAGCAATATTTTTAATTGTAACAGGATTCTATATCTATTCGAATAATTTAAATGCTAAATTGAATGAACAAATAAAGGTAATGTTATCTGAAGTTGGAATGCAAAATAAATTAATTGTAGAAAGTGAGATTATTAATCAGCAGAATTTAGTAAAGCAGCTATCAAAAACTATGTCTTCAACTGATTCATTCGATAACGAAGTTATTGAAGTCTTGAAAAAAATTTATAATGAAAACAACTATAAAAATATCGGAATCGTTTCCAAAGAAATGACAATTTATATAACAGAAAATAAAGTTGAAATAAAAAAAGAAAATTTTTATGATAATTTAGAAAATAAAAATAGTATCATTATTTTAGATGATGATCCGATAAATAATGAGATAAGCATATTTATTGGTGAAAATATTGAAAACAAAGACGCTATTTTATTTTTCTCGTATGATTTAAGCAATTTAGTAGATAGACTTTCTATTCCAACTTTTAATGGAGATGGATATACTTATATTGTTGCAAGTGATGGTAAAAAAATATTAGCATCTAACAATAAAACAGATTTTAATGATTTTGAAAATATATTTGATATTATGATAGAAGTAGATACCTATAACAAAAATGTTGTTGAAAATTTAAAAACAGATTTTCAACAACTAAAAAGTAATGGAACATTGTTTTTTAATAGAACTTTTAAATATATGTATTATACACCACTAGGAATAAACGATTGGTATATATTAACTATAGTACCAACATCAACAACAGATGCTATATATAAAGATATAATGTCAATGACTTTAATAGTTTCAATTTATGTAACTATAATAGTTGCTATAATTTTTATTATAGTTTCGATAATGATATATCTAAAAAATAAAAGATTATATAATGCGGTATATGTAGATAAACTTACCGGTGGCTATTCTTATGAAAAATTTAAGATTGAATATAAAAATTTAAATCGTAAAAAAACTTTAATAATGCTTGATATTAATAATTTTAAACTATTAAATGAGATATATGGACATGAATTTAGTGATGAAGTTTTAATTAATGTATATAAAATATTGAATAGATTAAATAAAGATGGTTTTAATTGCAGAAAAGCAGCAGATCATTATTTAATTTGTGTAAATCACCAAGGTCAAAAAAGTATAATATCATTTGTCAATAAACTATACAATAGCATTAGAAGAGTGAAAATAGATAATAGTGATTTTGTTATAACAGCAACTTTTGGAATTTATGAAGATAACAACGATGATTCTTTTGAAAAAGCTGAAAATAAAGCTTTAACAGCATGGAAATTAGCTAAAAACGATCATAATATGTTTTATATAGTATATGAAGATAAAATGATAAAAGATATGGTAGAAAGTAAAATAATGTTGGATAAATTGATAAAAAGCGTTGAAAATGATCTGCTAGAAATACATTTACAACCTAAATTTTCTTGCAAAAATAATAAAATAATAGGAGCGGAAGCACTTTTGCGATTAGTAGAAAATGGTAAATTTATAAGTCCATCAATGTTTATTCCAATTGCAGAAGAAACAGGTTTTATTACTACTTTAGATTCATATGTTTTTGAAAAAGTTTGTAAAATAATTAAACAGTTTAAAAGTGAAGGAATTAACATTGGTCCAATATCAGTAAATGTATCAAGAAAAAAGATTGAACAGTTTAATTTAGTTGAAGAATATGAAACAATAATGGACAAATATAATATTTCAAAAACAGAAATAGAACTAGAAATAACGGAAGGAACTATTCTTTCTGATAACACAGTTATACAAAAAGTTATCAAAAAATTAAAAAAATCAAATTTTAAAATATTGGTAGATGATTTCGGAACAGGATATTCTTCAATTTCTATGCTTAAATCATTAGATATTTATGGTATTAAAATTGATAGAAGTTTCATAAGCGATGAAAGTGAAAAAGGAAAAGAAATTTTAAAATATGTTATGAAATTAGGTCGTTCATTGAATTTTCAAATTACAGCTGAAGGTGTAGAAACTAAAGAACAATTAGAATATTTAAAAAAATTGAATTGTGATATTATCCAAGGATTTTATTTTTCTAAACCACTTTCCATAGATGATTTTAAAAAAAATTATAAATAATTTAAATAGTAAAAATAATAGTTTTAAATAATATTTAATTGAACGTTTATTAGGAGGTAATAATGATATACTATAGATTTTTATTTTTATTATTGTATTTGCCCATAACTATCTATTTTTATTTCTTTTTGAAAAGAATCACTATATTTTTATTTAAAAAATATTCTAAATCTATTTTAGTAAGAATACTATTAATAATATTAGTTAGTATAATTGCAATTCTATGTAGTAATCCTTTTGGTGTATGGATTGTTGTTTTTTCACATTTGTTTATTTGTTCAGTTTTTTGTGATTTAGTAATGTTAATTCTTAAGAAGTATAATAAACTATATTCAAAATTATCTATGCTATATAATATTGGTATAATTCCCATAACAATAGTTATATTTATTTTAATATTTGCATATTGGAATATGAATAATGTTATTGTTAATACATACGATATTTTTACTTTAAAAGAAATAGAAGATGAATATAAAATAGTCTTTTTATCTGATATGCATTTTGAAACTACAATAAATGAAAAAAAATTAACTAAATATGTTAATGAAATAAGCACTTTAAATGCTGATATAGTTATTCTAGGTGGAGACATAGTTGATGAAAATACTAGTAAAGAAGGAATAGTAAATGCATTTAAAATATTAGGAAATATAAATAGTAAATATGGTGTCTTTTTTATTTATGGAAATCATGATAAAACGAAATATTATAGCAATAAAAAATATACTGATGATGAAATTAAAACCATAATAGAGAATTCTGGAATAGTTATACTTGCAGATGAAACTTATGAAGTAAATAATGAATTAATATTAATTGGAAGAGATGATCTTGTTTTTCCTAAACAAAAAGAAAGAAAAAAATCTTCAGAACTTCTAGAAAATTTAGATAAAAATAAATTTTTATTAATAGTAGATCATCATCCATATGATTTAAAAATTAATAGTCAACTTGGATATGATTTACAATTATCTGGGCATACGCATGGTGGTCAAATATTTCCTACTGGCTATTTTACAACATTATTTAATAATAATAGCTTAAACTATGGTTATAAAAAAATTAACAATTTTCAGGTTATTGTTTCTTCAGGTATTGGTGGATGGGAATATCCTTTTAGAACTGGTAGCAATTCTGAATACCTAATTGTAAATATTAAGAAAAATTGAATTATTAATTTTATATAAAAAATAATTCTTTTTTTTAAATATTAAAATATTATTTTAGTAGATATAATAATTTTTTTAAAAATAAATAGCAATATATTAATAAATATAGTATAATTATACAAGCTTGAGGTGAATTTAATGGGGATTTTATTATTAACAAAATCTGTTTTTGCAGTTATGATAGGTTTTTTAGCAGCAATTATTTTTGGCCTTGTTTTAATACCAATTTTAAGAAGACATAAAATCGGTCAAAGAATTAGTATATTTGTTGGAGAAAATCATCGAAAAAAAGAAGGAACACCTACAATGGGAGGACTTATTTTTGTTTTGCCAACTATTCTTGCTACAATTCTTCTGATATTGACGAAGAAAATAGATTTAACACCTAATCTTCTTATTATATTATTTGTTTTTTCCAGTTATTCATTTATAGGATTTTTAGATGATTTTTTAAGTATAAAGAAAAAAAATAATGAAGGATTGACTACTTATCAAAAGTTATTTTTACAACTAATAGTGGCTTTAGTTTTTTTCTATTTATATATGCAAAAAGGTGGTCAAACAGCATTAGTAGTAAAAACACTTGGAATTAACATTGAAATGGGATGGTTTTATGGAGTATTCCTTTTATTCATATTAATAGGAGCAAGTAATGCTGTTAATTTAACAGATGGATTAGATGGGTTAGCCGGGGGATTATCCGCTATTGCTTTTATTGCATTTAGTTTAATTTCATTAGCAGTTGGATTTGAAGAAGTGGGAATATTTAGTTTTATTTTAACAGGAGCATTGTTTGGATTTCTAATATTCAATACTCATCCAGCTAAAATATTTATGGGAGATACTGGATCTCTTGCGTTGGGAGCTGTTATGGCAGTAGTTGCAATCTTAACACATAGAGAAGTAACTTTATTAGTTGTTGCAAGTATTTTTGTAATTGAAACTTTAAGCGTTATTTTACAAGTAATTTGGCTAAGATTATTTAAAAGAAAGCTATTTTTAATGACACCATTACATCATCATTTTGAGAAATTAGGATGGCAGGAGACTGACATAGTTAAATTATTTTGGGTAGTAGGGTTAATACTTACTATGTCTGGTATCTTTTTTGGTGTTTGGTTATAGGACATTAATGTTCCTTTTTTTTGAAAAAATTTAATTTTAGTAAGTAATGTGATATAATTGTAATCGAAAGAGGTGTGACTATGGACTTTAGAGAAATATCAGAATTTTTTAGAGATGCTTCAATATACATTATTACGTTTTTAGTGATTGCCATAATTTTTGTATTTGTAATATCACTACAACCTATTGCCGGCAATTCCATGGTGCCAACATTAGAAGAAGGTGACGTTGTTCTAGTATCAAAATTTTCTTATCGTTTCTTTAAAATACAAAGAAATGACATTGTAACTCTTAAAGTTAATGGTAAATCATATGTTAAAAGAGTTATAGGACTTCCGGGTGAAGATATAAAATATATTAAAAATGTTTTATATATTAATGATAATCCATTCACAGAAAATTTTTTGGGTGAAAATATTGAAACGACCGGTTTCACGCTTGAAGATGTTTGTAAAGAAGACGAATGTCCAAATGGCGTTATTCCAGAAGGAAAATATTTAGTTTTAGGTGACAATAGACCTGAATCAGAGGATAGTAGAACTAAAGAATTTGGTCTTGTTTCAAAGGATGATATAACAGGAAAAGTATTTTTTAGAATTTGGCCTTTTAATAAACTTAGCAAAATAATATAAAAATAATAATTCTAATAAAGAAATAATAAAAAAATATTGTCGAAAATATAATATTATGATACAATATTGTCGAATTTATGCATATATAGATTCAAATTTAAAAGCTTTTTAGTGCTATTTGGAAAGGAGAGGATGTTATATGTTTAATAAAAAACGTATATTTGTTTTTGTGGTATTTATTCTATTTATGTTTATTTTTATAACATTTGCAGGTGGTACACCACAAAATCAAGCAGTAGCTACAAGGCTTGTAACCTTTATTGATGGTTACGATAATTCCGAAATAAGCCAACAAAAAGTAATTGTAGGAGAGGATGCAGAAGTACCAGATGCGCCAAAACATGATGCTATGGCATTTGCTGGATGGTATTTGGAAGAAGACAGAACTATAGAAGTAACTGATTTTACAAATATCATAACAGATTTAACCGTTGTAGCAGAGTATGGTGATGATATTAATAGGAATGGTATCTTAGATGAAGATGAAGAATATTATACTGTACGTTTTGTCGATGGACTAACAAACACTGTAATAAAAACACAAACTGTTTTAAATGGTATGAATGCAACAGCACCACAAGCACCAAAACATGATGGTTATACATTTGTTGGATGGTCACGTGGTTATACAAATGTAGAGGAAGATATTACAGTTAATGCTGTTTATCAAGCTAATACAAATGTAGAAGTTAATTCTTACAATGTGACTTTTATTGATGGCGACACAAAAGAAATAATAACAATAGTAGAAGTTCAAGAAGGATTAAGTGCAACATTACCAGAAGCTCCAAAACATGATAAGAGAGTATTTGATCATTGGGAGGGTAATTACACTCAAATTACGAAAGATGAAACAGTAATCGCTATATATGCAGATGACATCAATGACAATAACAAGCCTGATTATTTAGAAGATAAATATTCAGTAATATATGAAAAAGGATTAGAAGAAGTAACTGGAGAAGTTCCAAAAGATGAAAATGAATATCTTGAAAATACTAATTACACTGTTTTAGATAATGAAACAATGGAATTAGAAAAAGCAGTATTTATTGGATGGAGCAAAACAAATCCAGAAAAGAAAATCGAAACTTTAGAAGAACTAGAAAATTTAGTTTTAGTAAGACCTGAAGCAGAATTAAAAATTGGTTCATCAAATGTAACATATTATGCAGTATGGGCAAATGATGAAAATGGAAATAACAAACCTGATTATAGAGATAAACATTATACAGTAGAATTTACAGTAGATGATGAATATGCAAATCTAGTAACAGGAACAAAGAAGTTTGAAAATATTTTGGAAGGATTAAACTTCTATGATGAAGTAACAATTCCAGAAATAATTGAAAACAATGAAGATAAAATAGCATTTGATAAATGGGAACCAGTATTACCAGAAGAAGATGCAAAAGTAACAGCAAATATGACATTTAAAGCAATATTTGCTAAAGATGAAAACAACAATGAAATACCTGATTCTAGTGATGAACACTATACAGTAGAATTTACAGTAGATAGTGAATATGCAAATCTAGTAACAGGAACAATGAAGTTTGAAAATATTTTGGAAGGATTAAACTTCTATGATGAAGTAACAATTCCAGAAATAATTGAAAACAATGAAG
>CALVZC010000037.1 GCA_944372425.1 uncultured Bacilli bacterium | reverse complement strand
ATATGCATTTGAATTAGCTAAAGAGTTATATACTTATCTTAAAACACCACATGAGCCTATTTGCGAATTATTGTTTGTAATAAATTATATAGAGATTATAGTTTTAAATCAAAAAGAAATTTTATTTCTATTACCAAAAGAAATTATGGATTATATGTTAGATTATTAAAAGTAGAAGATAATGAAAATTTATTAAAATACTCTTATAAAACTGATGAAAACCTCTATGTATGACATATAAACTTTTTAATGAAAGTGATATAGAGATTATTATGCCATATATTAGAAGAAGTTATAATCTTAGTAAATGTATTGCAATTGATATTAAGTATAATATAAATAAATTATATTTAACGGAAAGCTAAATTCTTTCTTTTTTTTATTAATTCTTTTTAAATTTTCCTTAAATAAAATATAAAGCACACAATACCCACATTATTAAAATTATAGGTTTGGCAATTTATTTGTTGAGATAATTAGAATTGATATCTATAATTCTTTTTTTATAATATAATATAAAAAGGATTAACAATAATATAATATACATTGACATTATTGATTAAGAATGTTAAAATAAACAAAAATTTATTGTATTATGTAATTTGAATTTAATTTGGAGGAGGAGGTTCTTTTTTAGAACCTCCTTTTTAATGTTAAAACAGAGAAGGAGAAAAAAATGGAAAATGTAAAATTAATGAATATGTGCAAAATTATTGATCCAACTACAAAAAAAGTATTAGTACAAGAAAGAATAAAAAACTGGAAGGGAGTTGCTTTTCCAGGAGGAAAAATAGAACTAGGAGAAAGTATTGTCCCTTCAGTTAAAAGAGAAGTATGTGAAGAAACAGGATTAAAACTGAATTCTGTTAGAATATGCGGAGTAAAAGATTGGTATGATAAAAAAGAAAAAGAGAGACAATTAATTATTTTATTTACATCAAATGATTATAGTGGTGATATTATTTCTGAAACATCGGAAGGTAAAATATATTGGATAGATGAAGATGAATTAAAAAATACAAAACTTGCAGATGATTTTGATAAATTATTAGAAGTTTTTAAAAATGAAGAAATTAACGAAATGGTATATGAAGAAAATGAAAATCAAGATGAAAAATTAAGATGGGATTTAAAATTATACTAAAAAACAATTAGGGGGATAAAAAAACCATGAGAATTGCAGTTGAAGGAATGGATGGTAGTGGAAAAACAACACTTTCAAAAATACTAGCTGATAGATTAGGATATGAATATGTCCATAAGCCGTTTAAGTTTTTATTTGAGACTTTAAATATAAATGAGTCACAACTTAAAGATTTAGAATGGAAACTTTACGAAACTGAAGATGAAGCACTTTTAACCCTATTCTATGGTTTGGGATTATTATACGGAACAAGATGTGATTCAAATCAAAATATCATTTATGATAGGCACTTTGTATCAAATTATTATTGGCATGGTAATGAGGAAACAATGCCACTTCATCAAGAATTAATAAAATTGTGTGGGCAACCGGATTTAACAGTTCTATTAAAAGCAAGTGTGTCTACAAGAATGAGTAGAATTCATAATCGTAATGGTCAAGATAAAGATTTATCTAATTGTGCAATGTATGATGATGGTTACGATAAGATGGAACAATTTTTACAAAATAGTGGTTTTAATTATATAGCAATTGATACTGAACATTTATCTCCAGAAGAAATAGCAGATATTGTAATAAAGAACATAGACCTAAATAAACAAAAAAAGTTGATAAAAGAAAGGAAGTAGGAAAATGAGAGGACAATTATCATTTATTGAAGAAGAACCAAAGCGTGTTTTGATGAGTTTGAGAGAGAAATATTATGATGCAATGTTAGAGGGGAGAAAACATTACGAGTATAGAACAAGATATTTAAAAGAAGAAAGTGAAGCATATATTTATATTTCAAAAACAAAAAAAAGCATAGTTGCTAAAATCAAATTTGGAGAACCAATAATTGCTGATGCAAATACTATTGCTTTGATTGCTGAACAAGAAGAACCAGGAAGTTATAATGGTATGATGGAATATTTATATAACAATATTGGCTATGCAATTCCAATAAAAGAAATCATTCCTATAAAAGAAGTTTCATTAAGCGAATTACAACAACAATTTCCAAATTTTGTAGTTCCACAATCTTACTATATTTTAGATAAAAAGCCAGAATTGTTATCTTTTTTGGATTCAAGGGAAAAAGTTAAATCATGCATGAGAAAGAGATAATATTAAAACATTTTAATAATATATCAACAAAATATGATGAAAATAATAAAAAATTATATTGGAAATTGTCCGATGACTTATTGTGGGAGATTATAAAAAAATATATTCCTAGAAATAAAGCAATAACATTTTTAGAATTGGGTGCTGGTACAGGTGAATGGGCTTATAAAATTTTGAAAGAATTTGATAATACGAGATGCGTATTAGTGGATTTTTCCAATAATATGTTATCTCAAGCTGAATTAAAATTAGAAAAATTTAAAGATCGTGTCAAAATTATTAACTCTGATATTAAAAAATTAAAGCTTGATGAACAGTTTGATATTATTTTAAACATATATGTATTACCTTTTTTTGATAGTGCTGATAAATTGATTGAAATCGTATCTTCACATTTGAAAAGTAAAGGAATATCTATTTCTGTTGGTGAAAATTTTTATAATGGATTAGCTTTAAATATATTGAAAGGAAATTCTAGTGAAGTAAAAAAATGTAGTAGAAAAAGAAATAGGTACATTATCTCAATATGTTCCTAAATTGCATTTTAATAAAATAGATGAATTAGAAAGAATTCATAAAAATCATGATATTATGCCGATTTTTAAATGTGGTTATCCTGTTGTTTCATTAATTGGAGTCAAGGAGGCATTAACTCCAAATAAAAATACAATAAGTAAAATTTTAGTAGATGATTACGATTATATATTTAATATCGAAATGCAATATATACAAAATGAAGATTTATGTAATCGTGGAAAATATATTTGTATAGTAGGAGTGAAAATATGAAAAAAGTAGCAGTGTTAAAAGAGACAATTAATGGTGAAAATAGAGTTATTTTATTACCAAAAGATATTGAAGATTTAGCAAAAAAATATGAAGTGTATGTAGAAAAAGGTGCAGGAGAAGCTCTGGGTTTTTCAGATAATGAATATAAAAAACATGGAGCAATAATAAAAGATAAAGAATATTGTTGGACTAACAGTGATTTTATTATAAAATATAAAGGGCCAACACAAGAAGAATATAAATATTTAAACGGAAATACGAAAATGTCTGCAATATTTCATGCCGAAGGAAATTATGAACTATTAAAAGAATTACAAAAAAAGAAAGTAACAGCATATACTTATGAATTTATAGAAACCGACGATGGATATTTTCCTATGGCATATCCTGGTGGGGAAATTGCTGGGAAAATGGCTATAATGTATGCTAATTTTTATCAACAAAAACAATATGGTGGCACAGGTAAAGCTTTATTTCAAATTCGTGGAGCATCCAAGTCAAAAATTGCAGTAATTGGTTATGGAAATGTCGGCGGTGCGGCAATAAAACTTGCTTCAGAATTAGGTAATGAAGTTTATGTCTTTGGTAGTAATATTAATAAATTAAAGAAAATGAGCGTTTATATGGATGAGAATATTCATTGTTTAGAATCAACAGAAGAAAATTTAAAGAAAGTTTTGCCAGAAATGGATGCTATTATAGGTGCTATTCTTATTTCAACATATGACACTGAACCTATTATAACAAAAGAAATATTTAATTCCTTAAAAGCTGGCACAGTAGTAATTGATGTAACTTGTGGATATGGTAGTGGATATATTCCAAGTATTGATAAATATACTACTTTAAATGATCCAATATATGTATCGGATAACGGTGTTGTATGTTGTAAAATTGATAATTTACCATCTGCATATCCTAAATCTACTACAGAAGCATATTCATCAAATGCAAAAGAATGGATAATAAAGATATTAGATAATGAATTACAAGGAAAAGAAAATTCTGAAGTTGTAAGAGGAAAAATATTTGATAAAGGAAAGATTAGCCATCAAGTAATAAAAGAGCATTGGGATTATTATGAAAAAAATAACATATAAAGAAAGAGCAACATTTTATGTACAAGAAGTAAAAAAAGATTATAAGAAGATTAAACTATTAAAGGCAATCAAAGACAAATATAATATTACTTCTATGGCTCTATGCCCTTGTGCAAGCGGAGTATATTTAAGAGAATGTTCAGAAATTTTTAAAAAATCATATTTTATAGATATTGAAAAAACAATGATAAATATTATTAATAATCAAAAAGAACAACAAAGTATAAAAAATGTTAAAACACATATCTGTGATATGAAAAATATAAATGAATTAAAAATTGAATATGATTGTATTTTTGCTTTAGATCAAGGAATACAATACTTAAATTATTATAATTTTAAAAAATTTTTAGAAAATAGTTATTCGGTAACAAAATATATTGTTTTAGAACTATTTGACTTTAATTTTGGGAAATCATTAACATATTATGATTCAAAAGTTGAAGATAATAAATTTTATTTTTCTAAACAGTTTACATTTAATGGCTTAAATATTAAAAGATATAATAAGCATATACATCATAAGAATCATATTGAGTTTTGGTATCAATATTTTAATAAAGATAATTGGCTTTTTGAAACAAATTTTAGATTATATAATTACGAATATAATATGATTAAAAAAATTGTGGACAAAAGTAATAAGTTTGTAATACAAGAAAAAATAGAAGATGAAAATGGTACTTATATTATTGTTTTAAAACGAATTTCTAATAAAAAATAGAAAGGAATATATCAAAATAGTTTAATAGAACTATGAGATTAATTATGTGAATATGAATTTTGATAAGATAGACAAAGAAGAATACAAAAAACAGTTAAAATATTTTAATGATTACTATGGTTCTCCGTTTAGAGAAGGGCAAGGAACAGAAGAAATTTTAGAATTAATAAATAAATATGCTTGTAATGGTACACTAATTGATTTTGGAAGTGGTAGTAATATTTATTTTTGGTTACTTGCGTTTAAAAATATTGAAAAAGTACTTTGTGTAGATATTTCTAAAGAGGCATTTTTTCTTAATGAACAAATTAGAAGGAAGGAGTTATATCCTAATAGTTGTGAATATGCAATAAAAAAATATGATAAAAATTTTGATGACACACTTAAGATTCGTGTAGATTATTTAATTTGTGATGTTTTTCATTCATCTATTAATAATACCATTAAATATAACAATGTATCACAATTTGGATTGCTAGGATTATGTAGAAGTGAAAAGGAATATATAAGCAATTTAAAAAAAATGTATAATTTATTAGAGAAAAATGGAACATTATTAGGAGCTAATTGGTGCTTTTCTGAATCATATAGTAAAAGGATGGGCTTTAATAATAGTTATCTATCAGAAAAAATGATACAAGGTTTCAGTAAAAAACAAAATTGTAAAATCTTGGTTGTGAAAAAAGTTCCAATCGCAAATGATCCAAATTATGATTCTGTGCTTATATATGCAATAAAGCATGAGTAACTATTCAAATTTAGATTTGCAAAAATTAAGGTTATATAACAATGGATTAATAGATAAGTTTGAAAGTGCTGATATGTGTGTTGAATCATTAATTGGAATACAATGCCAATATCAAAACTACGCATTAATATCTATATATAATAGAACTAATTCTAAATGTAATATTTTTAATAATAACAATTTAATTAAAAGTTGGGGACAAAGAACAACATTACATATATATCATAAAAATGACTACAATTTTATTTCCGATTTGTATCGTCAAAGTGATAATTGGGTGTATAAATATGCTAAACATTTAAAAATAGATTATAGTAAATACTTAAATTCAATTACTGATTTTTTTTATGAAAATAATAAAAAAACAATAGAAAAATCAGAGATTCAAAATATTATACCGAAATACAAATCAGAAGAGATAATGGCATGGAGTGGTTTGCTAATTTTAGCTACTTATCATAAAGTGCTATATGGAGTTCTTAATGAAGAAGATAAAAAATTATACAAACAAAATGATATTGTTGATAGTAAGAAAATAAATTCTGATTTAATTTATAGATATTTTAAATATTATGGACCGGCAACAAGACAGGATTTCTTACATTGGTCAGGGCTAAAATATAAGGAAATTAAAGAAGATTTAGATAAGTATATCAAAAAAACAAAATTTCTATATATTGACAATAAAAAATATTATTATGAATCATTAACAGATATTAAAGAAGTTAAAATAAATTATCCAATTATTCTTGGTAAGTTTGATCCACTATTAATAAGTTATTCTGATAAGGAATGGATACTAAATGGAAAAAATAAAACTCTAATTTGGAAAGCAGCAGGGCAAATCGAAGGCGTGATATTGTTTTCTAAAGGATTGAAAGGAACATGGCACTATAGTTTGAAAGGAAATAAGATAATTTTTGAAGTAAACGAAATTTCCCCTCTTACAAAAGGAGAAAAAAACAGATTAGAAAAAAAGTTTGTTAAAATTGGAAAAGAACTATTTCAAAGAGAGATAGTAACAGTATATAGAGGAGGTAAATAATGAAAAGAGAAGTATTTTATCCACCAATCGGAATTGCTCATGTAACTAATAAACTTAGTGATTTGATTTTATATAGGTACAAAAATCAAAAAAAGATAATAATAAACACATCGGCACAACCCAATAGTAGTCCGCATCTAGGAACGATAACAACACTTATGACAGCCTTTGCATTAGCGAGTAAAATTAGAGATGATTTGAAAGTAGAAACAGAAGTTCAATTTGATGAATTAGAAAATAGTCCAGCAGAAACAATAGAATATAATGAAGAAATCTATTATAAAGATCAACGACATAGTTTTTATCAACAAGAATCTAAAGAACAGATTAATATGAAAAGATTTAATGATATTTTAGAAAAATTATCAGTTTTGTCTAATATTGCTTATTCTGTAAGAAGTTATAATGAATTTCAAAGAAATAGATATATAAGAAAATCACTTATTAATATTGTAAATGACAAAGAATATTTTAAAGAGCTTTTATTTCCATCAGCATCAGATTTACATATTAGAACAATATGTCCAACGTGTGGTCTTGGCAAAAAAACTATAAAAAAATTAGAAGAAAAACATAATAAAAATAAGTTAATTTTGAATGGATATTGTCCAATACATGGTTTATATGAGATAAAAATTACAGAAGAAAATGATGAATATGTGGACATAAATACTCAATTTAGAGATTTAACCAAAGGGGTAGCAATGCTAGAGGAAGATAAGAAAAACAATACTTTAACAATTATGTTAGATGGTGGAGATTGGTCTGGCATTTGGGCTCAACGAATGCATACTGAAGGGCTTGTTAGATTAGGTTTTAATGAATTTCCAATAAGACTTTTCGCACCAGTTATTTTAGATTGGTCTGGTGCTAAGTTCTCTAAAAGTTTATATTTAAAAAATGATGCTTATAAAGATATTAATGGAGCATTTATTAATTATGATAGTTTTATAAAATGTTATGGAGATAAAGGAATAGATATATTGTGGAAAGAAGTAAATAATTGGGTAGAAGATCCTAAAAAATTTTTTAGGAATTATTCAGTAGATTATTTTCAAATGATTATGGAGGAAAATAATAATGAGTGATATTTTGGGAATACATTATTTATTAGATTTTTATAATTGTAATAATGACTATTTGGTATCGGTTTCTAAAGTAAAAAAAGTGATGATAAAAGCTGGGGAAATTGGGAATTTTAATGTTGTAAAAAGTTGTTTTCATCAATTTAAACCATATGGTGTTAGTGGTGTATTAGTATTAAAAGAATCTCATTTTACAATTCATACATGGCCAGAATATCAGTATGCAGCTATTGATATATTCTTATGTGATACAAATATTAATATTGAAAATGTAGTAAAATATTTGTGCGATGTTTTTTCAACCAATAATTATAAAATGAGAACAATTAATCGTGGAGTCATACAAATTACAACTTAAATGTTTAATAAAATATGAATTGCACAATTAAGTGCATTACGAACCAAAATGTTTTTTTTCATAAGAAAAATGCACTCTAGGAAAAAGCAAGATTAATTCTTGCTTTTTTCATATTTATTTATATTTATAATAAAATTAAATGGGAGGTAAATATGAAAGAAATAATTAAAGAATTGAAATTAATAATTAATAAAGAATTATATCAAAAAAAAATAATTAATTTTGATGAATTAAAAATTATGAATGAAGAAATAATAAAGGAAACAAAAAATGAATGTACTTCAAACTAGAAGTGAACTATTACTTGGTAAAACTATATTTGATATGAATTTGAATGTAGGTTATTATGCAAGAGTGTCTACAGATAAAGATGATCAGTTAAATAGTTTGGAAAATCAATCTAATTATTTTAGAGAAATGATAAATGAGAATAAAAAATGGAATTTAGTTGGTGAATATATTGATGAAGGTATAAGTGGCACAAGTGTTAAAAATAGAGATAATTTTTTAAGGATGATAGAAGACTCAAAACAAGGTAAATTGGATTTAATTGTAACGAAAGAAATATCTAGGTTCTCTCGTAATGTAGTAGATAGCATAAAATATACAGAAGAACTTCTTAACAATGGTACAGTAGTTTTTTTTATAAGTGATAATATAAATACAATTTACCAAGATAGTGAATTTAGGCTTGCTTTAATGTCATCTCTTGCACAGGACGAAGTTAGAAAATTGTCTGAAAGGGTTAAATTTGGAATAAAAAGAATGATTAAAGATGGAAAAATTATTGGTGGTAATTTAACTGGGTATTATCGCAAAAATGGAAGAATGATTATAAATGAAGAAGAAAGACCTATAATAGAAATATTATTTAATTTATATGCAACCGGAAAATATTCGTTTGAAAAAATATCTGAGGTTTTATATGAAAAAGGATATAAAAATAAAAATGGTAAAGCTTATTCTGGTACAACTTTAAAAAAGTTTTTAATTAATCCTAGATATAAAGGATATTATACTGCTAATTTAACTAGAGTAGAAAGTTATAAAACACATAAAAAAGTTAAAATTCCAAAGAATGAACAAATAATATATAAAACAGATTTAATTGATCCGATTGTATCAGAAGAATTATGGAATAAAGCAAATGAATTATACAAAAAGAAATATAATTATAGAAATATTCATATAACCACTAATCAAAAAATAGTAGATGCATCTAAATATACAAATAAATTAATATGTAATGAACATAATGAAATATTTGTTAGATGTGCTGGAAGTAATAGAAAAAATAATCCTACTTGGGTATGTAAAAAGTATAAAAATGAAGGAGTATTATCTTGTAATTCTTCTATTATTAAAGAGAAGGTATTAGACAAAGTTATAAGTGATGTAATAGCAGAATATATTAGTGAAAATTTATTGTTAATGAAAAATGAATTTATAGCCTTATGTAATGAAGTGTTTTTTAAATCAAACAATAAATTAAAATTATCTTTAGAAGAACAAATAAAAGAATTAAACAATAAAAGAGATAAACTTATTAATTTAAATATATCAAATATAATATCTAGTGATGAACTTAAAAATAGAATTAATAGAAATGATGTAGAAATATTAAAAATAAAAACTAAATTAAAAAATTTAGATACAAAAAAAGATTATCATCAAATATTAAAAAATATAGAATTAGAAATAGAAAAACTAAGTGATGTATACAACAATTTAAATGTGTATACGAATTTGTTAATAGAAAAAATTATAGTTACTAAATTAGAAACTAGATATAAAATGAATTTAGAAATATATTTTAAAGATGGAAGTATAAAAAATATTTATTTTGAAAATTAAATATTATGTCGAATAGTTTTTTTTAGAGGTAAAATCGACGCCCAGCAATCTTGGTGGTTACACAGGAACATTTTTGAGTTCGAAGATGCTTATATAAATAAAAAAAGTCATTCCAATATAGAA
>CALVZC010000036.1 GCA_944372425.1 uncultured Bacilli bacterium | reverse complement strand
AGAATATAAAAAAATACAAATTAATTATATAACTTATATTTTCTCTTAAATTTTTCCAACATTTACTTTACTTCACCTATTTTAAAATATTTTTAGCCAATTGTCTCTTAATATCTCTTTCTTTTATAGATTCTCTTTTATCATAATCTTTCTTACCTTTACACAATCCCAAAAGTATCTTTACTTTATTGTTTTTTAAATACACTTTTAGTGGTATTAAAGTGTATCCTTCTAATTTTATCTTATTAGAAATCTTCAAAATTTCTTTCTTATGCATCAAAAGCTTTCTAGTACGCTTCTCAACATGATTAAAAATATTACCTTCTTTATAAATACCAATAAACATATTAAGAATAAAAACTTCACCTTTTCTAATTATTGCATAACTATCTCCAATATTACAATTTCCGTTTCTAATTGACTTAACTTCTGTTCCTAAAAGTGAAATACCACATTCATACTCAGTTTCAATAAAATAATCATGTCTTGCTTTTCTATTTAAAATTTCCATCTAAATATCACCTATAGTTTCTTAATAATTTTAAAATCAATTGTTCTTTCGTCTTTAGAAGCAGAAATTACTTTAATCAAAACTTTATCACCAAGCCTATATCTATCATTACTATTTTCTCCTATTAATGACTGTGATACTTCATCATAATTATAATATCCATTTAATTCAGAAATATGAACTAAACCTTCTACTAAGTTATCAAGTTCAACAAATAATCCAAAATTAGTAACTGACGAAATCATTCCTGAAAACTCTTCACCTATATGTTTTTCCATATATTCAGCCATCTTCATCTCTTCTACTTCTCTTTCACAATCAACTGAAATCCTTTCTGTAGCAGATGAATGGTCACTAATATAAATAAGTTTTTCTTCCCATTTATTTATAGTATTACTAGACATATCATTATTAAATAAATACGTTCTAAGTAAACGATGTACTGTAGTATCAGGATACCTTCTAATTGGAGATGTAAAATGTGTATAGCACTTACTAGCTAAACCAAAATGTCCTAAATTTTGTGGCAAATAAACAGCTTTCTGCATATTTCTAAGCAACTGACTAGAAAGTATCTTAAATTCTTTTTTATCTTTCAAAAAATTTAACAATTTTTGAATAGTCTTAGGACTAACATCTTTAATATTACCATAAGTTGTATAACCTAATGTCTGTAAAAAAGATAAAAAACTTTTTATTTTTTCTTCTTTTGGATATTCATGAACACGATATATAAATGGTAAATTCATATAAAAAATATGAGTAGCTACACATTCATTAGCTTGAATCATAAAATCTTCAATTAAATTTTCCCCTGCACCACGTTCTCTTAAAACTATATCAGTAGGTACACAATTATCATCTACTAAAATTTTAGGTTCATCGACATCAAAATCCAAATAACCTCTTTCTATTTTTCTTTTTCTGATAATATCTGCTAACTCTTTCATTAATTTTAAATCATCTGCATATAATTCATAATCTTCTGGAATAATATTCTCTTCTAATATTTTATTAACATTTTTATAAGTCATTTGAATTCTAGACTTTATAACACTTTGAAAAATTTCATAATCGACAGTTTTTCCACTTTTATCTATTTCCATTACACAAGATATAGCTAATCTTTCAACATTAGGATTTAAAGAACAAATTCCATTAGAAAGTTTATGCGGAAGCATAGGAATAACTCTATCTACTAAATAAACACTTGTACCTCTCTCCATTGCTTCATTATCTAACGGAGTTCCCTCTTTTACATAATAAGAAACATCTGCAATATGAACTCCTAACTTATAATTACCATTTTCTAATTTTTCAATTGATATTGCATCATCAATATCTTTAGTATCATCCCCATCAATAGTAAAAATAACTTCACTAGTTAAGTCTTTTCTTCCATTTTTATCAGATATAGAAACTTCTTCAGGAATACTATCTAACTGTTTAATAACATCCTTATCAAACTCATATTTAATTTTAAAATGTTCAACAATAGATAAAATATCTACTCCCGGATCATTTTTATGACCAATAATCTTAATAACTTCTCCAATGCATTTTCCTTTTTTCTTAAATTCATCTATTGCTACTACTACCTTATTTCCATCAACAGCACCCATATTTTTCTTCTTAGGGATTTCAATTTCTAACTTTAACTTTTTATCATCAGGTATTATATAACCTATTCCACGTCTAAAATAAATTTCCCCAACTACTGTTGATAAACCTCTTTTAATAATCTTTAAAATTCTTCCTTCGCGTCTTCCATCATCTTTAGTCACAGTAACTTCTGTGATAACAAAATCACCATCTATGGCATTTTTCATATCCTCACTTGAAATAAAAATATCTTCATCTTCATTATTAACTTCAACAAAACCATAACCCTTTTTATTAACACGTAAAAAACCTTTCTTTAAATTACTAAAAGAAAATAACATATATTTATCTTTATTTGAATGATAAATCTCTCCTTCTTTTTCTAATATATCTAAACAATCAGCCATCTCTTTTGTTTCTTCTATTGTCTTAATATTTAAAAGAGAATCTATTTCTTCATAACTTAAAGCTCTACCAACTTCTTTTAAAACATCTAAAATTCTATCCTTCATGTCTTCACATCCTAAAAAAATTATAACACAAAAAAAGGACTATTAATAGTCCACAATATTACATAAAGTTCATCACTAAACAAATAATAAAGAATAAAGCTCCTAAGAAAAAAGTAAGTCTACTTATAAAAAGCTCTACACCACGTTCTTTTCTTTGACCAAATAAATCAGAATTACCACCAGAAATAATTTGTGATGCTCCTTCAGCTTTATTACTTTGTAATAATACTATAGCTATTAACATAACAGAAACAATAAGTAAAACTGTTTTCATTAATATCACCTCATTTGCTTATAATACTTTATCATACTTTTTTATAAAATTCAATCTTATTCTATTAAATGAATTACATTTATAATGAATTAACAAGCTTTTTAAACTCTACACCTCTATCTTCAAAACATTTATATTGATCCCAAGAAGCCGATGCAGGACTTAATAAAATAACATCACCTTCACTTGACAAACTATAAGCTTCTTTTACTGCAACCTCCAATGTATCAACAACATAGCATTTAACATCAACACTATCTGCAAAGTCTTTTATCCTATTTTTGCATTCTCCATAGGCTACAATTGCTTTTACATTATTAAAATATTCCTTTAAATCATTAAAATTTTGCCCTCGCTCCATGCCACCAAGTAACAATATAGTTGGTTTATTAAATGATGATAATGCTATTTGAGTTGCTTTAATATTAGTAGCTTTAGAATCATTATAAAAACTACGACCGTTTAAATTCTTAACAAATTCAATACGATGCTCAACACCAGTAAATTCTTTTAATAAAGATACAATTACCTCATTATCAACACCTAATTCTTTAACAACCATAATACTAGCCATAATATTTTCATAATTATGAGTACCTACTAATTGAATGTCAGATAAATTAACAACTTTTTCATCATAATAATATATTGCATTATTTTTTAAATAACAACCATTAATCTCTTTTTTACTTGAAAAATATTTAACTGTCGATTTAATATTTTTAGTAACTTCTAATACATCATTATTTTCGATATTTAAAATAGCAATATTCTTCTCTGTATGATTTTGAAAAATCTTTGATTTTACTCTTTTATAATTATCATAACTCTTTAAAAAATCTATATGAGCTTCACTTAAATTTGTCATAACAGCAATATCAGGATTAAACTCAGTCAAATTCTCTAATTGTTGACAAGAAGTCTCCATCACTATAATATCACCAGATTTTAATTTATCTAAAAAACCACACAAAGGAAAACCAATATTACCTGTTAAATGACAAGGCATATTTGCTTTTTTTAACATTTCATATATAAGAGTTGTCGTAGTAGTTTTTCCATTTGTACCAGTAATAGCTACCAATTTAACATCTTTTGGTAAAAGTCTATATGCCATTTCTACTTCATTGATAACTTCTATTCCTAATTCGCGAGCTTTTAACACATATTTATGATCAATTGGTACACCAGGATTTTTAATCAAATAATCAAAACTGCCATCTAATAAATCATCTGGATGCTCACCTAAGATAACTTTTACTCCTAATTTTTTTAATTCATCTACCTTATCTTTATCATGCTCAGCTTTCATATCATTTATAATAATTTCATTATTTCTATTAGCTAAAAATTTAGCGGCCTCATACCCACTTCTTGCAAAACCTAAAATTAAAATTTTTTGATGTTCAAACATTTTATCACTCCTAACAAAATTATACTACATAATATTTTAAATTCAATTAAATTATGTTATAATAAATCTAAACAATGATATTAGGAGGATCTATGAAAATAGTAGAATTAAGACCAGATGAATTTGATAATTATGCTAAAAACCATGAATATGCTAATCCATGGCAAACATCATATTTTGGTAAAGCTGCACAAACTTTAGGATATGAAACATTATATCTTGGAATAGAAGATGGAGGAGCTATTAAAGGCTGTACACTTTTACTAACAAAAAATGTATATTTAGGACAAAGCATTTCGTATGCACCACGTGGAATACTTGTTGACTATGATGACTATAAATTTCTAGAAAATTCATTAAAAGTATTGAAAGAATATTTAGCTGATAGAAAAATTATGTCGCTTACTATGGATCCACCAATAATATTATCTGTAAGAAACAAACATGGAAACTTAAAAGAAGATAGCAAAGGAGTAGATAAAAAATTAGATGCTATTTTACATGGTGGTGATATAATAAAAGCAAATCCTTATGCACAAAATATAAGAGAAGTTATAATAAAGAAAGCAAATTTTGAATATCGCGGTGAGAACTTGTATTTTGAAGGTATTTTACCTCGATGGTATGCTATTACAACATTACCAATAAACGCAAAAACACTTTTAAATAAAATTGATAAAAGGGCTCGTACAAAATTAAGAAAGGCTGCAAAATTAGGAATAGAAATTTTAAAAGATGAAACCAAAGACATTGAAAAATTTTATGGTATAGCTAAAAATAATTTTAATAGACCTATAGAATATTATAAAAATTTCATGGAGAATAACAACGATTGTGAAATATATTTAGCTAAAATTAATTCAGAAAAATATGTTAACAACAGCAAAGTTTTATATGAAAGAGAAATTGAAAGAAATGAAATTTTAAATAAAATAATACAAGAAAAAAATATAAAAGGAAAAAACATTCATAAAATTTTAAATCAAAAAATGGAATCAGATAAAATAATAAATTCATATAAAGAACATCTAGTAAAATCAACACAAACTTTAAAAGATTATCCTGATGGAAAAATAGTTGCTTACTGCATAGTGACAAAAGATGGAAATAATGTTGCAATATTTGAAGATGGCTATTTAAAGGAGCATTACAACGTTGCATCACTAAATCTTTTACGTTGGAAAATATTAGAACAATATTCTGATAGTAATTTTAGAACATTTAATTTTGGGGCAATTACTGGTAATTTTGACAAAAAACAAAATAGAATGTATGGATTAAATCAGGCTAGGCTATCATTGTTAGGAGACGTCTTGGAATATATAGGTGAATTTGGAATAATGACAAATAGAACTATGTATAATTTATATTTAACTACAACAAGGGAAAGAACAAATTTTAAAATATAAAATTTTTTAATAAAAAAAACTGTTATCAAAAGATAACAGCTTTTTTAAAATTATTCTATAATTTCGCTTACGCTACCAGCACCAACAGTTCTTCCACCTTCACGGATAGAGAATTTAGTACCATTTTCAATAGCGATTGGATGAATTAGTTCAACAGTAATTGAAACATTGTCACCTGGCATAACCATATCTACACCTGGTTCAAGTTCAATAACACCAGTTACGTCAGTAGTTCTGAAATAGAACTGAGGACGATAATTTGCAAAGAATGGAGTATGACGTCCACCTTCTTCTTTAGATAGAACATATACTTGAGCTTTAAATTTCTTATGTGGAGTAACTGATCCTGGTTTTGCAAGAACTTGCCCACGTTCAACTTCTTCACGAGAAATTCCACGTAATAATACACCAGCATTATCTCCTGCTTCAGCATAATCTAATTGTTTACGGAACATTTCAATTCCTGTAACAACTGTTGATTTAGTAGGTCTAATACCAACGATTTCAACAGTATCGTTAAGTTTTAATTGTCCACGTTCAACACGCCCTGTAACAACAGTTCCACGCCCAGTAATAGTAAATACATCTTCAATACTCATTAAGAATGGTTTATCGTTGTCACGTTCTGGAGTTGGAATCCAACTATCTACAGCATCCATTAATTCATCAATTGCTTTAACAGCTTCTGGATCACCTTCAAGTGCTTTTAATGCAGATCCACGAATAATTGGAGTATTATCTCCATCAAATCCATATTCATTTAATAAATCACGAATTTCCATTTCTACTAAATCAAGTAGTTCTGGATCATCAACTTGATCACATTTGTTCATAAATACTACCATCTTTGGTACACCAACTTGACGTGATAATAAGATATGTTCACGAGTTTGTGCCATTGGTCCATCAGTAGCAGCAATAACAAGTATTGCACCATCCATTTGAGCTGCACCTGTAATCATGTTTTTAACATAATCAGCATGTCCTGGACAGTCAACATGTGCATAGTGACGAGTTGCTGTTTGATATTCAACGTGTGAAGTATTAATTGTAATTCCACGTTCTCTTTCTTCTGGTGCTTTGTCAATATTAGCATAATCAACAAAATCTCCACCAAATTTTTCTGATTGTCTCTTTGTAATAGCCGCAGTTAATGTTGTCTTACCATGGTCAACGTGTCCAATTGTACCAATATTAACATGTGGCTTGCTACGATCAAATTTTTGTTTAGCCATTTATATTTTCCTCCTTTTTTATATTACTACTATATTTTATCTAATAATTGATAAATTATCAACTATTTTTTAATAATCAGAAATAAATAAAATTTCTATTATTACGATTATATATAACTAATTAATTACCACTTTTTTTAATAATTTCATCAGCTATATTTTTAGGTACTTCTTCATAATGATCAAAAGTCATAACGAAATTTCCACGTCCTTGACTATTACTTCTCAATGAAGTAGCATATCCAAACATTTCAGCTAAAGGCACCATTGCAGATAACCTAATAACATTACCTCTAGATTCTTGACCAAGTGGACGACCACGACGTGATGTAATATCACCCATAACATTACCAAAATATTCATCAGGTACATCAACATCTACTTTCATAATTGGTTCAAGAAGAACTGGATTACATTTATTTTTAGCTTCTTTTAATGCCATAGATGCTGCAATCTTAAATGCCATTTCACTAGAGTCAACATCATGATAAGAACCATCAAATAAAGTACATTTTACATCAATCATTGGATATCCTGCTAAAATACCAGAAGCAAGAGCTTCTTGCAATCCTTTATCAGTAACTGGAATATATTCACGAGGAACAACTCCTCCAACAATTGCATCAACAAATTCATATCCTTTATCAGGATTTGGTTCAAACTTAACCCAAACATGTCCATATTGTCCACGACCACCAGATTGTTTAATATATTTACCTTCGCAATCAGCTGCCTTCTTTATTGTTTCACGATAAGCAACTTGTGGTTTACCAACATTACATTCAACAGAGAATTCTCTTCTCATTCTATCAACTAATACATCAAGATGTAATTCACCCATACCAGCAATAACAGTTTGACCTGTTTCATGATCTGTGTGAACTTTAAAAGTAGGATCTTCTTCAGCAAGTTTTTGAAGTGCTATCCCCATCTTTTCTTGATCAGCTTTAGATTTTGGTTCTACTGCTAACTGAATAACAGGTTCAGGAAATTCCATAGATTCAAGAATAACTTGTTTCTTTTCATCACATAAAGTATCTCCTGTTGTAGTATTTTTAAGACCTACAGCAGCTGCTATATCACCAGTATAAACTTCACTAATTTCTGTACGATTATTAGCATGCATAAGCAATATACGACCAATTCTTTCCTTTTCCTCTTTAGTAGAATTCATTGTATAAGAACCACTACTTAAATGCCCAGAATATACGCGGAAGAAAGTAAGTCTTCCAACAAATGGATCTGTCATAACCTTAAATGCTAAAGCACTAAATGGTTCATCATCACTTGGATGTCTTACAACTTCATTACCATTAGGATCAATACCTTTAATTGATTCAATATCTAAAGGTGATGGTAAGTAATCAATAACAGCATCAAGTAATAACTTAATTCCTTTATTACCTAAAGCAGTACCACACATTACTGGAAAAAATTTAACTGCAAGAGTTCCCTTTCTTATTGCTTTCTTAATGTCTTCAACAGAAAGTTCTTCTCCTTCTAAATATTTTTCCATAATTTCATCATCAAATTCAGCTACTGTTTCAATTAAATCAGCTCTTTTTTCTTCAGCAATCTTTTTAAGTTCAGAAGGTATTTCAATCTCTTCTGCCTCTTCTTCAGGCTTACCATCATATTTATAAGCCTTCATTGTAACTAAATCAATAACACCACAGAAATCATTTTCTGCTCCAATTGGCCATTCAATAGGTTTAGCATTAACACCTAATCTAGAATCAATAGTCTTTAAACTGTATTCAAAATCTGCACCCATCTTATCCATTTTATTTGCAAAAATAATTCTAGGTACTTTAAATTCTGTTGCTTGTCTCCATACAGTCTCAGTTTGTGGTTCAACACCAGCCTGAGCATCAATAAGAGCAACAGCACCATCAAGAACTCTTAAACTACGGCTAACTTCAACAGTAAAATCAACATGCCCTGGTGTATCGATTATATTAAATCTATACTTTTTCCAATAAGCAGTAGTTGCTGCAGAAGTAATAGTTATACCACGTTCTTGTTCTTGTTCCATCCAGTCCATTTGGCTTGCACCATCATGTGTCTCACCAATTTTATGAATTTTCTTTGTGTGAAAAAGTATACGCTCAGTACAAGTAGTTTTACCTGCATCAATATGAGCCATTATACCTATATTTCTTGTCATCAATAATGATGTTTCACGTGCCATAATTCTTCTTTCCTTTCCTACCAACGATAATGTGCAAATGCTTTATTAGCCTCTGCCATTCTATGAGTATCTTCACGTTTCTTAACAGCTGCACCTGTTCCATTAGCAGCATCAACAATCTCATTAGCTAAATTAACAGCCATACCTTTTCCGCCTCTTAATCTAGCAAACTTAACTAACCAACGAAGACCTAAAGCCTGACTTCTAGTAGCAGAAACTTCTACTGGAACTTGATAATTAGATCCACCAACTCTACGTGATTTAACCTCCAAAGTAGGTTTAATATTTTCCAATGCTTTTTCAAAAACAGTTAAAGGATCTTCTCCTGTTTTTTCTTTTACTATATCAAATGCTTCATAAAGAATAGTTTGGGCAATTCCTTTTTTACCATCTAACATAATAGTATTAATCAATTTTGTAACAACTTTTGATTTATATATTGGATCTGGTAAAACATCTCTTTTTACCGCACGTCTTTTACGCATTTTTAATTCCTCCCTTCAAAAAATTATTTACTAGCTTTTGGTTTTTTAGCACCGTATTTACTACGACCTTGTTTTCTATCTTTAACACCAGCAGTATCTAATGTACCACGGATTATATGATAACGAACACCAATCAAGTCTTTAACACGACCACCACGTATTAAAACAACACTATGCTCTTGCAAATTATGTCCAATACCAGGTATATAACAAGTAACTTCTGCACCATTACTTAAACGAACACGAGCATACTTTCTCAATGCTGAGTTAGGTTTCTTTGGTGTCATTGTACCAACACGAGTACAAACACCTTGCTTTTGAGGAGAGTACTTAACAGTTTGTTTTTTTTCAATACTATTAAATCTAAACCCTAAAACTGGTGACTTACTTTTTCTTACTTTATCATGTCTGCTTTTTCTAACTAATTGATTAATTGTAGGCATAAAATCAAACTCCTTTCTCTACACATATCCAGGTGTATCATTTTAACTCTTAAATATAAGTTTTGCAAAGCAAAACCCAAAATAAACAGCAACAATAATATACCATGTTATAAAATAGCTGTCAACAAAAAATATCTATGTTAGACCATAATGTTGAATGTTATGCCAATACTCCATAAATAAATATGGAGTGCTTTTATAATTTCTA
>CALVZC010000035.1 GCA_944372425.1 uncultured Bacilli bacterium | reverse complement strand
ATTTCTTTAAATATTATGATTAAACCTATTTTGTCTTTTAAGGTAAAGCTTTCTAATTTAGTAAAGTGCCCCCCCCCACTCGAATATTTGTTTGTATATTTCTTTTTCATCTTTTACCTTCTTTCTAATTTATAAATCTAGTTTACATTATTTTTATTTTTTTAGCAATAATTTAAAAAATATTTTCGATTAATATAATCAAAAATATTTTTTATTGCAATATAAATTATTCTATTTTAGTAATTTCATTTATATCATTATTTTTACTATAAGTAATTTTTATACTTGATCCTATTTTTATAAATGGTAAAATGTTTTCATTAACTTTAATTGATACTTTATACCTATTATTATTAGAATCTTCTATAAAGTAATAAGTATTTCCATCTATTAATGCTGTATTTATAGTTTTAATAATGATTGTATTTTCAACTAATTCTATATCATCATTAATATTACTATTTTTTAAATAATTATCTTTTGCTTTGATAATTCCCTCATTGGCATCAGTAACAACAACTTTTTGATAATTTTGAACATCGACAAAAGCATACATTTTTACTAATCCAGCATTATCTTTCAAAGAAATTAAATATGTAGCTTTTCCATTTAAATTAATTAGCAAAGGAAAAGTAGCTTTATAATTCATTTGTTGAACTTGCCCTTCAGCACTTGCCATTGCTGAATATTCTTCTGCACCAGGAATTAAATAATAATTAGTTTCCTTAGTTCTCATATTGGTTAAAATAAATCCTAAATTAGATTCATCTTTAGCTACTGAAGTAATTCCCGTATATAAATATACATCATCATCTTGTACCATATAATTATATCCTGTTGTAGTAGCTACAACATTTTTTTGACCAAAAATTGAATTTAAAAATCCACTATTATAAAGTCCCCAATCATTTACTTGTTCTAAAATCAAATCTGCACTATATACATGATCTACCCAAGAAGGAACATCTTCAATTTTATACTTCTCTGATTCTCCAGTTATCGGATCTAATATAACTACACCAGTAATTTCTTCTCTTAGTCCAATTCCAACATATTTAATTGTAGGAATAATCCAATAAGGATTACCTTCATTATCTAATTCAAAATTTTCTTTTCCAAATATTTCTGTTGGATAACTAAATCTTAATTTTCGATATAAATTTTCATTAAACATTGCTGAAGGCATATATTTCATACCTTCTTTTAATCTTACTAGTTCAGCTTCTCCATTTACAGAATTAACCATAATGTATCCAGTTATTCCTTCACTTCTATTAGTAAAGTATTTAATAATACCATCATACTCTAAAGGCGTTACTCTAACAATTGTGTTATTATAATTAATTTGCGTATATAAATTAGATACTTTAAATTGAGAGACTAAATCTGTCATCTCACCCATAACTCTATCACCAATTTTTTGAGTAGATTCTTTATCTAATAATGGTACTTGAGAAAAATCTACTGGTTTTATTTCTTCTTGAAAATTAGCATTTTGATTAATAATAATTCTGCTTGAATATGCTTCTGAATTAAAAATTGGCGATAAGACAAAGTTAATAATCAATATAAATACTATACCAACTGGAATTATAGATAACAATATTTTATAAAATAGTGACAATTTAAGAGTACTGATATGACCATGGTTTGATACAAATACACCTAAACTTATAAAACTTAATAATAAATAAAATCCTAACATCATAAATATAAAAACCCAAAATTCTGGTGCTGTAAAATTTAATGGTGGTAAAAATATATAATATGATACTAATACTATTACTATTGTAATTATTAAATTAATAATATTTCTTTTTTTCATAAAAATCCTCTCTTTTTTAAAATTTTCTTCCGCCACCGCCATGGCTTCTTCCACTACTTCCTATACTTATAGAACTTCCACTGCCTCTATTTCTCCCACTAGAATCCGATCTAACAATTGGAACACGTGAAGTATAAGAAGTAAGATACGTATCTTTAAATTCTCCATAATTTATACTATTTTCATCTAAGTAAGTATCTGCTATAGTTGCTAGTTTAATTCCTTTATGTCTAGATATCAAAAAATATAATATTATACTTGGAATTAATAAAGAACCAATACAGGTAATAACCCAATTTACATTTTTAATTTTAACTAAATTGCCATTAGAATCTATTTCGTAACCATTATTCGATTCAGGTATTCCTAACTCTACATAGTTTGATGCTTCAATTATAAATGTATTTACAGAATTATAATAATATCCTAAAGATAAACTAGCCGATGCTTTATCAAGTAAACTATTGATTCTAAAGTCATCATAAAATAGCATTGCTTTTCCAGTTGTCAAAATATATACTTCTCTATTATCCATATCTATTAAATAAAGTATTCCATCATAGGTATCATTAGTCCCAAAATAATTATAATCATAAAAGTCTTTTGCATATTCTTTAGAATTTATTTTATTATTATTATCAATTGTAACAATGACAAGATCCATATTATATTTTTCTATATAAGATAAAGCTTTTTCTTTTATTTCTTCTTTTTCATCATTTGTAAATAATTCTGCAAAGTCATATATTTTTTCTTTTTCTAAAACTTTAGGAGTATTAAGTATATCCTCGATATTATCGTCATCAATTAATTCTTCACGAACTTGGAGATTATCTTCTGTTCTATTACTTGTAACAACGTAAGCAAAAGTATCAAATGGTATTAAAAATACAGAAATTGTTAACAATATACCAATAAAATTTTTCATAATCTACTCCTATACAAAATACGTTATTATTGCCAGCAAAATGAATGAAATAACAAATATTATAAACCAAAGATAAAAAGCTTTTTTCTTATCATAGGGAATGTCACCAATCATTTTTCCAGTTTGACCATTCATAGCAAAGGTATATAATTTTTCATTATATTTTATATTAACCATCCATACTGGTAATAATACATAGTCTATTTTTTCTTCTATTACCTCACTATTTTTTTCTTCTGGGATAAAAGAGGAAAAAGCAACTGTACTACATAAATTATTGTAACAAGTTTCATTAGCTCTATCAATAGATATTTTTTTTGCCTCATTTGCTTCAACATCATATTTTTCAGATAAAAATCCAGATAAATAAGATACATTAAAGTTTTCCAACTCTTTGTAATCAAATGGTTCAATCGAATTCATTATTGCATCATTGAATCTAACAGAACCATCTACTGGTATATTATTGAAATTAAATTCACCATTTCTTTCAATTGAATAAACTTTTGTTTCTGTATAAATATAATCTCTTGTAGACCATGTTCTAACTTTATTTCCTTTTCCAGTTATTTTTCCTTTTATTTTACCTGTATATAACCAAAAAGGTATATATATGCCAGTTAATTCTTCAATATTTTTAGGCAATGTAAATTCTTTTGGCATAAGAATCTTACCTTTCCCAACTTTTTTAAAAGCTTCAATGGCATCCTCTTTAGTTTTAGAAAAAGGTATTATTTTGGATGGAGAAAATTTATCTGTTAATCTACTTTTTAAAATAGCTGTATTTTTGCAATAAACACAAAAAGTTGCTGAAGTATTTTTAGATGCTACTATTTTAGCACCACAATCTTGGCAAAAATACTCATCCATTTCTTCAGATTTATTTTTTTTCTTATCTACTTCTGTTTTATCGTATTTTTCTTCATTTTTCTTTAAATCTTTTAATGTAAATACACTACCACAATATTCACATTTCCAATTCTTATTTTTAGGATTATATTTTAAATTGGCATTACAACTTGGACATTTATGATTAATTGTTTTCAATAATATCACCCACTATAACTGTATATAATATATTATACTATATTTATATAAATTTTTAAAAAAAATTAAATATTAACAAATATTAAATCTAAATATCTAATTATTAAGTTTTTCTTTTTTCCTTCCTTTTTTTAATTTTTCCAATGCATAGGATATAGAATTTTGTGGACCAGTAGTAAGTATTCCCTTTCTTGTCTGTCCATGACTAGATTGTTTAATTATTCTTGTTAAATAACTATTTATAGTTTTTCTAATTGAATTTAAAGTTTCTTCTTCACTCATTTTAACATCTATTGAAAATTGTATTTCATCATATAAGCTTTTAGGTAATTTTTTCATAGCAATATAAACTTTAGAATAATCAACTTTTATAGTTCCATTAGGCATTTCTTTAAATAAATCAGTTTTATTTTTATACTCTTTATCAAAGTAATCTTTACTACCTTCGACTAATTTTTTTATTTTGTTTGGATCTTCTGCTTTAAATGTTTTTCTATTATCCCCCATATATGAAAGAGAACACAACTTTTCATATAAGTCATTGACGGTTGGTACATCTTTATCCAATAATAGTAATGCTACTGTAAGAGCATTTTTTCTATTAATTTCATTTGCTTGTTCTATCTCTGAATCACTTATTGCTGTAAACATTTCTTTCTGAAATCTCCCTGCTATGTAAAAAGTTCTCCAATTTAATAAATCATCAATAACGTCTTCTTTTTCAATTACTCCCATTTTATATGTATCATCACCATAATCTATATGTGTTGTATAGCAAATAGAAGCATGTTTTTTTAATCCCTTTACTGTAGCTAATTTAAAATATATTCTTGGGGTTAATTTATACATGTATTTATTAATTTTTAAATTTTCTTCATAAAATTTTTTTATATTATCAACAATAACAATTAAATCAACTTGTTTTTTTTCATTTTCTTTATAACCTGATTGATAAGCAACACTTGACCCATAAGCTTTAACTGAAATAGTTTTTGGTAAAGTGCCAATGAAGTCATAAATTCTATTTCTAATATTTAAATTTTGCATAAGTACTCCTTTTTTAATTAAGCATAAAAATATTATATAAAAAAAGAAAAGATTTCTCTAGTCTTTTAACTCTAATTTATCTGAAAAAATAATTTCAGAATAATATAATTGTTTAAAATTCTTTTTTTCAATCTTTTCACTACTATTAGATAACGCTAAAATATCTATTCCTTCCCATAATAAAACCCAACTTATTACACTAATAACTTCTTGATAAATACCACCTAAAAAATTTCCTCCTAAAAATGAGTAAATAATCATTAATACACCAAACAACATAAAAAACAAAGCTTTTATTAAATTTATCTTTATTATAGAATCTTTATTAGAAATTTTCATAATATAATAATCTCTTATAATTTTCTTTATTTTATTCTTTTCTTCTTCACTTAAATCATCAGAATAAAACTCAATTACTATCTTATACTTAAATGGTATATTATAAGCTTCATCAGTTATATAATCTAAAATATTATCATCTATACTAGTTTTTTGGGGATCAAACTTGTTATAAAAATCTTCATTCTTATCAATTAAAACCTTTATAATAGCTTTATCTTTAGTTTCATTTAAATATCTTGCCTCGATGCACTGATAATTATTAATTCTTTCATTTCTCATAAAACACCTTTTAATTATTATAATCAAAATTATCAATTAACCAGATATTATCAACTTTTATAGCAGAAATACTTTTAGTAATTACGTAATAATTTAAATTATTATTCGAATCTAAATCATAACTATAAAATGTAAATTCACCAGAAATTGTATTTTTTGTTATATTTATTTTATCAACATTAATTTTACTATTTCCATATCTATTAAGATTTATATTTAATATAAATACATCACTATCATTTTTAGTAATAAATTTACTTTCGTTAAACATAACATTTTCTAATTGTAATATTCCTTTATCAGAAAATATTGAAGAAACAGTTTCTGTATAATTATTAATTTTTATAATATTTGTATCTTCAACTTGAGAAACATCAAATACTTCACTTGGTTTTTCATATACTTTAATAACATTATTTATTAACTGACTCATTATATTAATAGCTTCATCTCTAGATAATATAACATCATCATTATTATTGATTTCTTTTGGTGGTTTATTTGCATACATAAAAAAACCTATTGAAATTAGCAATACACCAAGGACAATTAATACAAGTGACTTTTTCATAAGAACCTCCTATGGTAATTATATTATATAAAACTAATTATTTAAACAAATTTTTATTCAAAATCTATTTTTTTTATTTTCCAATTATAATTTTTTATAAGTTCTTTTATAAAAATAGAAGGATTTTTTTTATTAGTAAATAAAAATATTTGACTTTTTGTTCTAGTTAATGCAACATAAAATATTCTTCTTTCTTCTGCATAAGGAAATTTAGACTTTTTAAATGGATTTATATAATTAAATAGTTTATATTCTATTATTTTATTTGGAAATCCTAAATTCGAATCTATAACATTAAGAACAATAACAATATCGCTTTCTAAACCTTTAGAAGCATGTACTGTCAAAAATCGTATATTTTTATTTTTATTTCTCAAATAAATCAATTTATTATCAATTATACTGAAATTCTTATTATCTACTAACAAATTAACGTCACTATTGTTTCTTCCAAGAATTAATATATCATCCTTTTCTTTTATAATTCTTGAAACATCGTATGGAATATTTTTAGAGTAGACAATTAATATTGAATCTTTAATATATTTATTTGACGATAATGTTTTTCTTAGCTGATCTTTATTTTTCAAAATAAATTTTCTAGAAATATCCACAATATCTTTTGGATTGCGATAAGTATTTTTTAGTTTTATTATTTTAGATTTTTTAAAATTTTTCTTGAAATCTAAAAACATTTTTATATTACAACCTGTAAAAGAATAAATAGATTGAAAATCATCACCAACTGCCATTAAATTAACGTTAAACTTAGCTATTATTTTTTTTACAAAAATACATTTTGAATATGATGTATCTTGATACTCATCAATAATTAAATACTTATATCTAAAATATTTTAAATTATCGATTTTTTCTATTGCTTTATTTATTATATCGTTAAAATCTATCAAATTTTGAGACTTTAATTCTTCTTGATATAATATATATATTTTAAAAATTAATATAAGTAGTATTTTATCAGAATTATCTCTACATTTTAAAATTATTTTAAGAAAAAAGCTAATGTCATAATTATAGTTTTTAAAACTATTAATAAACATGTATATAATATTTTTAAAATATAATATAAAATTTTCCTTATTTTGCTGATTTTCGTCAAGATAATAATCAAATAATTTAGAACAATTATCAAAATATATATATGAGTAAAAATATTCATCAATAATATAATTTAAAATTGAAGAACTTGCTATCATATAATTATTATCTATAAAAGATAATGCTAATTTATGAAAGGTTTTTACATCGACGGAAATATTTTTTTCTATTAATGCTTCTTTTAAAGAATTTACTGATTCATTAGTAAATGATATACAAAGAATTTCTTTTGGATTTACATTTTTATTGTTTATTAGATAATTTACCTTTCCAACTATTGTTAAGGTTTTTCCACTACCTGCTCCTGCTATAACTAAATACCTATTATTATTACAATATACTGCTTTTGTTTGATATTTATCTAAAACTATATTTTCAAATGTGTAATTTTTTTTAATATATACCATAATATAATAATTACACATTTAAATTTATATTTTTATATATTTAAAAATTATTTCTTTTATTTGTTCCTTTAATGTCAGGATCGTTAGTAAATTCTTTTGTAGCTAAATAAATATAATCATTATTAGGATTATATCTGTTTTCTTCTATATACCCAATCTTTTCAGCATAATCTTTATCTATTATTAGCATCAGTGTTGTATCGATTATTTCACTATTATGCAGAATCCAAGTATGGCTTCCATCATCACAATTTTCTGTTCCTTTTAAAATTGGAAGTACACCACCACAGATATAACAATCATCTAAAGAATAACTTAATTGCTTAGATGCAACAGTACAATAACCAATGTTAGTACCATCAATAAATACATCTTCAAAATTATTTATCGCCCTTATATTTTGTGTACGTATTTTCTCCCATAATTCTTCGTCAAACCTCCTAATTTTTCCTTCTTTTACACCCTGTACTATTGCATTTTTAAATTCCTGATTTTGTGATAATAATTTCAACAATTCAGAATAACATTTATATTCTTTTTTATCTATATCAATTAGCAAATCCAATAATTCCATAACATGCTCCTATCTATACAAATTAAATTTATCATATAAAACATTTAGTGTCAATTTTAGCACTCTCTATTGACAAGTGCCAAAAATGTGTTATAATACATATTGGATAAGGAGGGATGTAAGATGAATAATCAAAATCCATATCAAGAAAATTTAGAAAATGTTCTTGAAAAATATGGGCGTGACATCGTTAAATCAGTAAAAGATGGAAAAGTTGATCCTGTTATTGGACGTGATGATGAGATACGTAGTATAACAAGAATATTATCAAGAAAAACAAAAAACAATCCTGTATTAATTGGTGAAGCTGGTGTTGGTAAAACGGCAATTGTCGAAGGGCTTGCACAGCGCATTGTAAAAGGTGACGTACCAAACAGTTTAAAAAATAAAACAATTTGGGAACTAGACATGGGAGCATTGGTTGCTGGTGCAAAATATCGTGGCGAATTTGAAGAAAGACTTAAAGCGGTTTTAAAAGAAGTTAAAGATTCAAATGGCGAAATCATTATGTTTATCGATGAAATACACATGATAGTTGGTGCAGGCGGAATTGAAGGTACAATGGATGCTGGTAACATGTTAAAACCAATGCTTGCTCGTGGAGAAATACATTGTGTTGGTGCTACTACTTTAAATGAATATCGTAAATATATTGAAAAAGATAGTGCGCTTGAACGAAGATTTCAAAAAGTTTTAGTTAGTGAACCTACAGTGTTAGATACAATCACTATTTTACGTGGATTAAAACAACGTTTCGAAGTATACCATGGTGTAAATATTAAGGATAAAGCTTTAATTGCAGCTGCTACTTTATCAAATAGGTATATAACAAATAGATTTTTACCAGATAAGGCAATAGATTTAGTTGATGAAGCTTGTGCAACAGTAAAAGTTCAAATGGAATCTGTCCCTACAGAACTTGATACATTAACTCGTAAAATAATGCAATTAGAAGTTGAAAAAGAAGCGCTAAAGAAAGAAAAAGACGATATTTCTCGTCAACGTATTAACGAATTAAATGATAAAATTTCTAATTTAAAAGAAAAAGAAGACAGATTAAGAAAAGATTGGGAAAATGAAAAAGACATTAATAATAAAATCAACAAGAAAAAAGAAGAATTAGAAAAGAAAAAAAGAGAATTAGAATTTGCCGAAGATAATTATGATTTAGAAAATGCAGCTATCTTAAAACATGGTACTATTCCACAATTAGAAAAAGAACTGAAAGAACTTCAACTACAAAATAAAAATGATATATTAAGTGATACAATTGATGAAGAAAGCATTGCAGCTATAATATCAAAGTGGACTAATATCCCTATTAGTAAGCTAGTGGGAGAAGAAAAAGAAAAACTACTTAATTTAGAAAATAATATGAAAAAACGAGTAATGGGACAAGACAGTGCTATTAAACTAGTAAGTGATGCTATACTTCGTGCAAGAAGTGGTATAAAAGATCCAAATAGGCCAATCGGCTCATTTATCTTTCTTGGGCCAACAGGAGTAGGTAAAACAGAAGTTGCTAGAACTCTGGCATATGAATTATTTGATGATGAGCGTCATATGATTAGAATTGATATGAGCGAATATATGGAAAGCCATTCTGTTTCAAGGCTTATTGGTTCTCCTCCTGGATATGTTGGTTACGATGATGGTGGTCAACTTACTGAAGCTGTAAGAAGAAATCCGTACAGTATTGTATTATTCGATGAAATTGAAAAAGCTCATAAAGATGTTTTCAATATTCTGTTGCAAATATTAGATGATGGAAGAATTACTGATTCGCAAGGAAGAACAGTTGATTTTAAGAATACTATAATAATAATGACCTCAAATTTAGGAAGTGAATACATATTAGACAATTTAGAAAATTCTGAAAAATTAGTTATGGATGAATTAAAAAATACTTTTAAACCAGAATTTTTAAATAGAATTGATGAAATTATTATATTCAAATCTTTGAAAAAAGAAATTATTTATAAAATAGTAGATAAAATAATAAATGACATCAACAAGAGACTTTCTGATAAAAAAATTGAAATTAGTTTAACCAATAGTGCCAAAGACTTTATAATAAATAATTCTTATGACGAAAAATATGGTGCTAGACCTATTAAAAGATTTATATCACGAAATGTAGAAACTTTAATTGCAAAAAAGATTATCAACGATGAAATAAAATATAATAGTAATATTATTATAGACGTAGATAATAATCAGTTAAATATTAAATGCTAATTAATATAAAACTAAACCAATAATCAATGGTTCTTTGTCAAATAGTGTTGGTGAACAATAAATTTGATAAATGAATTGATTATGAAGGGTGATGAAAATCACCCT
>CALVZC010000034.1 GCA_944372425.1 uncultured Bacilli bacterium | reverse complement strand
TGATTCTAATATACTTTGCATTCTTGAATCAGCAGCATATTGTGGATATTCTCCATATTCTACTTCTTCAGTTCCGTCGTATCCCCTCACTCTGTTCGGGGAGATTTGAGAAAAGATTACAGAAGATTGCAAAGCTGGGCGAACAACACCATTGCGTCTGAATTTATAAGTGTAGTGCCTATCCCCATGATTAGAGGCCGCGCGGACATCATTACTGTTATCATCAGATCTAGTCCAAAACCAAAAATAGCCACCTGTCAATACACATAAATCTGTGATTGTAGCTTTTGTTCCATATTTTCTTATTACTTCTAATTGAGATTCTTTATCATTACCCCAAATTTGTCCATCCGACAATAAAGTTAAATCTTGATTATTCATTTTTAACTAACATTCCTTTCTATCGTCCTTTCAGTCCTCTGAAAGGCACACATTGATATTAAAACAATTAATTCTTTGATATAATAGTAAACTGTTATTGGGCATACTACAGAGCACGCGGAGGTGAGTGGTGAAAGAGTTTATCTTTTATCCCGTATTTTTATATGTGACGTTAATCTCTAGAGTACATATGAGTGTAGCCGATAATAGCTTTTGCTATCGAGCACGGAACCTTATCTTTGGTTAAAACAATTCTTCGTTTTCTAGTGGAGATTTTAAGTCAAAGCCCTTTAACAAAAATTTTGTTGAAAGGAGTTTTGTATGCTTAAAATTGTTTATCGAAATTGTGCTGGTATCGATGTTCATAAAAGAACTATTGTTGTTACTATTGCTAAAACCAATGATAAAGATATAACGGATTATCAAACTAAATCTTTCTCTACTTTTACTGAAGATTTAATTAAATGTCGTGATTGGCTAGTTTCTAATGGTACTTTAGATGTTTGTATGGAATCGACAGGTAAATATTGGATTCCTGTTTTTAATATTTTAGAAACTGAATGCAATTGTATTATTACTCATCCTAAATATGTTCGAAGTTTACCTGGTAAAAAGACTGATAAAAAAGATTCTATTTGGATTGCTGATATTTTCAAACATGGATTGGTTGAACCTAGTTTTATGCCTCCAGAAGATATTAGAAAATTAAGAGATTTAATGCGATATAGAAACAAGCTTGTTTATAATCGTACTGGAGAAAAAAATAGATTTCAAAATTCTCTTACTATTTCAAATGTTCAAATCGCCAATGTCTTAACGGATGTTTTTGATAAAACTTCACAATCTATTCTAAAGTTAATGTTAGAAAATCCTAATTTAACTTTAGAAGATATTACACCTTTGTTAAGAAAAAATTTGAAATCATCACCTGAAGATATTTTAAAATCTATTCATGGTATCTTTGATGAATGTCAGTCATCAAAGATGACTATTTGTCTTAATCATTATGATTCTATAAATGAATGTATTGATTTATTAGAAGAACAAATACTTAAACTCGCCATAAAATATTCTGCTGAAATTAATTTACTTTTAACCGTGCCTGGTATAAAAGAACTTTCAGCGATATTTATTATAGCAGAAATCGGAACAAATATGAATGTTTTTGTTGATGATAATCATCTTGTTTCTTGGGCTGGACTTTCACCTAGATGTAATGAATCTGCCAAGAAAAAGAAATCTGTTAAAATTACGAAAGCTGGAGTTTATATCAAACCATTACTTGTTCAATGTGCTTTGTGTGCCATTAAAGATAAATCTTGTCCTTATATTAAAGCAAGATATGAATCTTTAAAAAGACGGCGTGGACACAAAAAAGCGATTATTGCCATTGCTAGACTTTTACTTACTAGTATTTATCATATCTTACTTACTGGAGAAGCATTTGAATATGAAAGATTTGATAAATTACTTAATCGTAATTTTAAATCTAATACACAAATTAAAAATTCTCCAGAAGAAATGATTTCTTATTTAACTTCTTTAGGTTATAGTATAACTTTGCAGAATACCTAATAACAATTTACTATTTCAAAGAACAACTTATTTTAAAGTCTTCATTGACTATTTTAAGTTCAAAAAAATTTGCATATTTTTGAACTCCTTTTGCATGTGATTAATTTATGTTTTTATTTTCAACCTTCACCTCATCTATATTTTACCATATGAAATCATTTTTTCTTACTATTTTTGCGAATTTTATATTTTTTTTATCTAAATTGGATAATAATTTGTCTATACTCTTTTCATTAGAATGTTTTAAATGTGCTTTAAAAGAGTTAATTCTCATACCAACATATTCTTCATCAATTATGGATTTATCTTTAAGTTTTCTTATGGTTTTAATATGTTTTCTCATTCTCTGCTTAGATGAAAACCTAAGTTTTCTAATAACCTTACCACTATTTGTTAAAATATGATTAAAACCTAAAAAAATCAATTCCATTATATGCAAGTCCTATTTGTGTTTTTTGATTGAGTTCTAAATCTAATTTTTCAATACAAACTTTATTTATTTTTTCTAAACAATATTGTAAATACTTTTTATCACGATGAAGTAAAATAAAATCATCCATATATCTTACATAACTTTTAATTTGCAATTCTTTTTTAATCAATCTATCAATTTTATCAAGATAGTATAAAGCAAACCATTGACTTGATTGATTACCCAATTGTTAAAGTCAATATAAAAATGTACAAAAAGTTGAAAATAAAAATGTACAAAAAATTTACTTAACTTTGTATGGGTTCAGAGATATCTGAATCCATTTTAAACTTATCTTTTAAGCGATATGAGTTACCATTTATATTAATAATATATGAATGATGTAATAACCTATCTAAAATTGCATTAGCTAATGTTACATCATTAAATATTTCATGCCATTTTTCAAATGGTTTATTTGTTGTAATTATAGTTGAATGTTTCTCATATCGCTTATTAATTAATTGAAATAACATATTCGCTCCATCTAAGTCCATTGGTAAAAATCCAACTTCATCTATTATCAATAATTTATATCTTGCGTAATGGTTCAATCTATTTATAAATCTATTTTCGGATTGGGCTTTTTTTAAATTAGCTATTAAATCATTGCAATTTATAAAATAAGTTGAATTCCTATTTTGGGCTGCTTCTATCCCTATAGATGTTGCTAAATGTGTTTTGCCTACACCAGGTAAACCTACAAAAATAATGTTTTCATTTTTTTCGATAAATCTTAAATTTTTAAAGTCTAATATTTGTTCTTTATTTATTGTTGGCTGAAAAGAAAAATTAAAGTCATCAAATGTTTTTAAAAAAGGAAAGCCAGCTGTTCTAACACATCCATAGATAGCTTTTTCATTTCTTAATTCTATTTCTAGATTAGTTAATTCATATAATGCCTCTACAACATCTTTTTCTTTATTATTAATTAAATCTATATATTGATCTAAGTTTTGCTTTATATTTTCTAATTGTAGTACTTCTAAATTATTTAGTAATTTTACATAGTTATTCATCTCTTATACCTCACTTAATTTATTTATTAGTTCTAAATTCTTTTTAGAAATATCATCTATTTCATTTTGATTTTTATGTTTTAATAAAGCCATTAACCCTTCAGTGTAATGTTCATCCTTATAGTTAATATATTTATTAGAAATATCGTGTATTGTTATTAATTCTTTGTTATAATATACATAAAGTTTATTATTTTCTTCTCTTAAATTTAGAGTTCGATTAATAAACTTTATAGGTACTGAATATTTAGAACCTTTATAATAAAACAATGATTCGTTTGATACCTTAGTAAGTAAAGTATCATATAAATAATTATTCATTATTTTATTGTTAGGGAGAGGTTTTAAATATTCTTTTTCTTTTTGAAATAACATTATAGGAGGAACACCTATAGTTTCATTTATTTGTTTATTAACTTTTAAATTTATTTGCTCAATTATTTTTATTAACTCTTCTTCTGTTTCAAATTCACCATTATATGAAATCAACCAGCTCATAAAACGATTACATGATTCATCCTTTCCTTTTGTATATGCATGTCTTGGCTTACATTTTTTAGGAATAAATCCTATATTTTTTGAAAAAGAAATAAAATCTTTATAAAATTCTTTTCTCTTTGTGTCAACAATACTAGACATATTATCAGTAAGGGTTTCATCTGGTACGCCTCCTATATATTTAAAAGTCCGCACTAAGCATCTTTGAACATCAATTCTGGTTTTAAATTTACTATATATAAATATATGTAATCTACTTGCACTTAAGGTAGAAGAAAATATATTAAATTCAAATAATTCACCATATTTACTATACATTTTAATATCTTCTTTCCAATCAAATTGTAATTGTCTTCCAAAATCAGTTTCATATCTCGGATGAAATTTATTATTGTTTTTCCTGTTAAATTTATTTTTTATTGTGTATTTATAAAAGTTAGAATAATTCCCGATATTTTCGTCTTTTTCTTTAAAATATTCATATGTACTTTTAATGGTAGAGCTAGGTAGTTCCAGTTTACATTTGATATCTTCTTTGTATTTATCTAATTTTGATTCTTTATTTCTATTTAATGGTTTGCCTTCATAGCCTTGATCATATTTTTTTACGGTTCTTCTATCACAATTATGTAATCTAGCTAATTCTGAATAATTTGGTTTCATATTTTCTGTTTTCATTATCATTAACTCCTGTTTTAATTTATTTAAGTTTTCCATGTTATACCTCCAATTTCTATTAAAAGTATAACAAAAAAGAATGTACAAAAGTGTGCATTTTTATATTACATTTTTTGTACATTTTTATATTATCATTAACACATATCTAATCGACTCCTTTCAGGCAAACAAAAAAGGTTAACCGAAATTAACCTTTCATATATTTTAAGTCGATTAGTTCGACTAATTTCCCTATGGTGCCATTGTCGTAGTTATCTACAACTTTGCATAAAGACGATTGATTTGAATCAATCACTAAATATATAATAACACAATTAGCAATAAAAACATATATTTTTATAATATTTTTTGCATATAATATCTTGATTGTGTTTCTTGTTTTATCGTAAACCCTAATTTCTTATATAGATTAATTGCTTTACTATTTTCTTTATACACCCATAAAAATATATTTTTTGTTTCATTTAAAATAATATTATTTAATACTGAAGTTCCGAACCCTTTATTTCTATATTTTTCTTCTATAAATATTTCGTCTATTAATAAGCCATCATCAATATTTTTTATTAATATACTTCCTACTATATTATCATTGTATATTATGTTTTGATAATTATTTATTTGACTACAAACATCTTCATTAACATATTTAATTATTTTATTTTTTTCTTCTTCTGACAAGTCATTAGCATATTGAAAAATAGTATTTAATTTATATTTTTTAATTCTTTCTAAATCATTAGAAGTTGCATTTTCTAATTTATAGTTTATTATTATTCCTTGAGTAAAAATGTAATTATAAAATTCATCACACGAAATATTAAATTTAGGCTTAGTATATTTATATATATAAACATTAAAAGGCGAAGAAACTTCATTTATACGACTTTCAACAAATCCTTTTTCAACATCATCTAATAATTCTGTTAAATTGTTATATTCATGAATTCCTTTTTTATCATACCAAGAATGCTCAAACCAATATACTTTATTATTTTGAAAATACACAAGAAAAGTGTGTGATGGTAAATGTTTTTTATCATCTATATAAATAAAATAAGTTTCATTTTTAATGTTGTTATCATTAAATAATTTTCTTTCTAATTCAACTTGATCCCAACATACACCATAGCCTTTTTCTAATAACTCTTTTGGTGATAGTAAATAATATTTTTTATTAAATGTAAATTCAACATTTTCATCATCAAAAATATTATTCCCATTACTATCTAAAAATCCATACTTTATTTTGTTCATTATATCCATTGTTTTTTTAGTATTATTCATCAACATCACCTATAACTATTATACTATACAATAATTATTTTTTTAATTTTTTCTTAAATTTCTATATCAAAATCGTCTTTTTCATTGCCATAATCGTGGTCTTTGCTAAATTCATAAGTATCTTGTAAATCTTCATAAGTATTATTATCAATTATATTTTTATCATATAAATCATCTGCAAAGTCCATATATTTATCTCTTTCTTTTTGTTTTCCAAATAATTTGTCTTTGATAAATGAGATTACTTTTAAGAATCTATCTTTCCAAAATGATAATGATTGTCTTAATGATAAGTTTTCTTCTTTTAATTCTTCTATTTGTTTATCTTTAACTTTATTATTTTTATTAAGTGTTTCAACTCTTAATTCTAATGCTTCATTATTTTCAGTAAGAGTTTTAATTTTTTTGTGATTTTCTTTTATTTCAGTATCTACATTATTTAAAGTTATTGATAGTGGTTGAATATTTTTATATTCAGTATTTGTTTTATCAACTTGTTCTATATATTTTACAAGTTTATCTTTATCTTCCTGTTTTAAAACGTAGTTATCTTTTTTTATTAAAGTAGGTTTCAAATCGTTGATTATTTCTTTAATTTCTTTTGAATTATTATCTAGTTCGAGAGATTTTTTATTTGCTAAATCTAAACTTTCTTGATTCTTTTCTAGTTGCTCTTTCATTTCCATATAATTGTCCATTTCAGTTATATGATAATCACGATTTCTACCTTTCTTTTTTGTTTTTAATGAGTTAGTTAAGTTGTACTCCTTATTAAATGATTCAATACAAAGTGTTCTCATTTTATCTTGTAATTTGCGAAGTGATTCTTTTGTAAATACATCAGATTTTCCAACTTGTTTTCTCATACCATTTTTACCACCTGTTTTAATAGGTACACCAACAATATGAAGATGTGGACTAGTTTCATCATAATGTATAATTGCACTGGCAATTTTAAAGTTAGGCATAATTGTTTCTAAATCTTGAACTTGATTTTTGAATACATTAGTCATCCGTTTTTTTAATTTAATATCTTTTGTATCCCAATATTTTTTATCTCCAAGTTCAATAATTATTTCACAAGCTAAATCATTTTTAGAGTTATTACTAACGTGAGTAAAGTAATCTTTTATTTTTCTATTATCTCTAGTTTGTTTTAAATTATATTCTTCTTTTGCTTCTTCAAATTCATCAATATATAATTTCTTAACATCATCTACTAATGAACTACTACCACGTATAATTTCAATATTATCTTGCTTATTATCATATTTTCTATAATTATGATTATCTACTTTTGTAAGCCCACCAGCATTTTGTATTGCATTGTTACTTAAAGAAGTAGAGCCACTACGATTTGATTTTGCACTATTTCTTGATGAATTTCTTTTATTTTTATCACTACCTAAATGAAATGAATATGCTAATTCTATGATAATCACGCTCCTATATTTTCTAAACTTTATTTAGTATGCTAAACTTTGTTTTTGATAGTATATTTTGGCTCTGACAAAATATTTAACCCCCTAGGTATTTTGACGCATAGCATCAAAATAACCTCGTGGGCTAGGAGAACCTAGAACCCTTTTCCTTTATTCCATATTGTTTTAAAACTTCGTAATAAAACAAAATTACATAAAGCATTGATAAAATTATTTTATTTTCATAAAACAATTTCTTTTTGAAAAATATTATCGCCACTTACAAAAATACTTCGTATTTTCATAACGTGCCACACATTTTTATTTTTATGAAGAAATAACTTCGTCTGTTATTTCTTCATCATCATCAACAACTTCTTTTAAACCTAACATATTGGCTGGTTTAACATTTGTTGTTGTTCTTACTTCTCTTGTAATTATTCCATCTGCTTTATCTGGTATGAATTTGAATACTGCTTCTTTATCTTCTAAATTTGTTCCATCATCTTTGTTAATATATAAAATTCCTAAATCGTATTCTTCCATTTTTAAATTTGGATCTATTTTTCTATAATCTTGCATAGGAAATACTCTTACTATTGCTTGGCTATTTTCATTAATTCTTAAATTAAATATTTTATTTCGTACGTTATAAGTTGCTTGATAAAATCCTACATCATAGAACTCTCTTAATCTTAAAATATGTTGCCATACTTCTTTTTCATCTCTATATTCACTATATCTTAAAGTACCTATCATATTTCCAAATATTGTATAGTCAGTTCTATCAATAAATCCTTTATCGTAAAGTTCATTACAAGTATTAGCAATACTTTCTCTAAACTTAACGTATTCAACTTCACATTTACCATTACTTTTTTCACTTAAAGTTATATCTTCAATATAACCCATAATTAAATTTGCTTTTTCAACTCTATCAAAATCTTTCCAACGTTTATTATATTCTTTATATTTTTCTGGGTATTTGATAGAATTGATAAAATCTATATCTCTTTTGATTAAAATATCTTCTGGTGTAAATTTTAACTCATCACATATTTCAGTTTCATATAATTTAGTTTCTAATTCTTCAAGAGTGTTTTCTACCTTTTTACGTTCTAAATCATATTCTTCTAAAGTAAATACTTCATCAACGTATGCTTCTCTTATTCTTTTAAATTTATTTTTTTGTTTTCTTATTTCCTCTTCGATTTCTTCTTTTGGATTATCTATTTTTTGTTTAATCATAGGTAAGAAGAATTGATTTACTACCGAATCATAATCTACAATATCATCTATAAAATCACTTATAAATTTTTCTATAACACTTTCTTTAATAGTTAATTTACAATCATTACAATAATAGTAAAAATAGGAATTACCATTTTTCTTGGTAGTTGCTTTACCACCTAGAATTCTTCCACATTTAGGACATTTAAGTTTTTGTAAGAATAAATAATTAAGTGTTCTTTGATAACTTCTTGAATTCTTTTGTTTTTGTACTTGGCATTCTTCCCATAATTCTTTACTTATAATTGGCTCAACTACATCAGTATAATAAGTAGGGTGTTTTGTTCTTTTACCATGTACGAAATCACCTTTATATATTTCATTTTGTAAAATACCTACGATAGTTGAATCTCTCCAGTTAGTTTTATCAAGTACTTTTTCTTCGTTTAAGATATTACTTATTTTCTTATAAGATAAACCATTATGATACATATCAAATATTCTAATAACAATATCTTTTTTAGTTATATCTGGTACAAGTGTTTTATCAACTCTTTTATAACCTAATGGAGCTTGATGCGGAATATGACCAACCTTAATTGCTCCAGCTAAACCTATTTTTGTTCTTTCACTTGTTCTTTCTATTTCTTGTTGAGATACGCTAGTTAATATTCTTGAAATCATTTTTCCATTTGCATTAGTAGTATTTATATCATCATTAGCACAATCTAAATATGCTTCGTTTTCTTCAAGAAACTTTAACATATTTTCCCAATCATAAACACTACGAGTTAATCTATCTAATTTTAAAACTACTATTGTATTACATTTCTTATCTTTAATATCTTGTAATAATCTTTCAAATTCTGGACGTTTGTTGCCAGTTTTAGCACTTATTCCAGCGTCTTTATACACGTCATATATTTCATAACCTTTATACTCACACATAGCCCTTAAACGCTTTTCTTGTTCTGGCAAACTAAATCCTTCTCTTGCTTGGTCTTCAGTACTTACACGAATATAAAGACCAGCCACTTTTTTAACATCTTCAAACATACTTAATCATCTCCCTTTTCTTAAATTTTCTAAAAAAAGAGGAGTCAAAACTACTAGCACTCAAAACTAATATATTGACTCCTCAAATAATACACTTACTAAATTTTTACATTGTCTAATCATAGAAGTACCTCTCTTTCCCCTAAATAAAGACGATACTGCTTTGTCATTTATTGACGAATATAATACAACTTTTTATTTGATTTGTCTAGTATTTTGCATTTAAACCCTTAAATTTGGTTTTTAATATAGTTTTCTAGTTCTGATATTTTAATCTTTTCAGTTAAATTATTGATATAAACTTCATTTGAATAATTAAATACAAGAAATATATTATTTTTGATTATTATTTTATTTGGCTCAATATAAGATAAATTAGTTTTATCAATTTTACGAATACTACCATTTATAATAGTTGGAGTAGTATTACAAAAATCACATATAATTTCTAATCTTTTCTTTAATGATTCTTCAATATCAATTTCTTGTTTAATAACCTTAATCATAGACACCAACCTTTCTTATGATTTTTTTCTAAATACGAAAAAAATCAATCTTTACGATTGATTCCTATATCAAAAGTTCGAAAAGTTCGAACAGATTCGTCAATGGTGGAGCCGGGGAGAATCGAACTCCCGTCCGAAAAAAACACCATACAGACATCTACAAGTTTAGTTAATTACAAAAATTCATTATATGAAAAACTAATTAACAAATTAACATATAACTAGCCTATACAATTCATTGTTACTTATAGACATCATAACAATATATCCTGCTTTATAAGCCTCTTATATTTCTCACAGGAAAAGAAATAAAAGAAGCACACTTCCTAATTAAATTAGGCAAAAGCTACAGCGTTTCTATTAAACATTGCAGCAAGTGTATTTTTAATTTTGTTTCCAGTTATTTTAACTGTTGTATTTACGTATACCTCGACTTGCCATCCATACTCCGTTAATCCCGTCGAACCCTAATCGACCCCATGTGAATATTATACCATCAAAAGTATAATATTACAAATTTTACTATTTTGATGTAGTAAACTAGATGTGGGAATAATTATTAAAACATAAAAAAAAGAGAAAACACTCAAAATAAAAAACTGTT
>CALVZC010000033.1 GCA_944372425.1 uncultured Bacilli bacterium | reverse complement strand
GGGCAAGGAGAGTATCCTAAGGTGAGCGAGAGAACTATGGTTAAGGAACTCGGCAAAATGACCCCGTAACTTCGGGAGAAGGGGTGGTCTAGTAATAGACCCGCAGTAAATAGGCCCAGGCGACTGTTTACCAAAAACACAGCTCTCTGCTAAGTCGTAAGACGATGTATAGGGGGTGACGCCTGCCCAGTGCTGGAAGGTTAATAGGATAGCTTAGATATGACGCATGTCGATTTTATCGAAGGTTAGAATTGAAGCCCCAGTGAACGGCGGCCGTAACTATAACGGTCCTAAGGTAGCGAAATTCCTTGTCAGGTAAGTTCTGACCCGCACGAAAGGCGTAACGATCTGGGTACTGTCTCAACCATAGGCTCGGTGAAATCTTAATACCTGTGAAAATGCAGGTTACCCGCAACAGGACGGAGAGACCCCATGGAGCTTTACTGTAGCTTGATATTGAAATTTGGTATATTATGTAGAGGATAGGTGGGAGACTTTGAAGTTAGGACGCTAGTCCTAATGGAGTCAACCTTGGAATACCACCCTTAATCTATTGAATTTCTAACCTCGTTCCGTGATCCGGAATAGGGACAGTGTCTGGTGGGCAGTTTGACTGGGGCGGTCGCCTCCCAAATAGTAACGGAGGCGCCCAATGGTTCCCTCAAAATGGTTGGAAATCATTTTTAGAGCGTAAAGGTATAAGGGAGCTTGACTGCGAGACTTACAAGTCGAGCAGATACGAAAGTAGGGCTTAGTGATCAGGCGATTCAGTATGGAATGGTCGTCGCTTAACGGATAAAAGTTACCCTGGGGATAACAGGCTGATACCACCCAATAGTTCACATAGACGGTGGTGTTTGGCACCTCGATGTCGGCTCGTCACATCCTGGAGGTGAAGTCGCTTCCAAGGGTTGGGCTGTTCGCCCATTAAAGTGGCACGCGAGCTGGGTTCAGAACGTCGTGAGACAGTTCGGTCCCTATCCGTTGTGGGCGTAGGAAAATTGAGGAGAGCTATCCTTAGTACGAGAGGACCGGGATGGACCTACCTCTGGTGTATCTGTTGTAACGCCAGTTGCAGCGCAGAGTAGCTATGTAGGGAATGGATAACCGCTGAAAGCATCTAAGCGGGAAGCCAACTTCAAGATGAGTTTTCCCATTTTTTATAAAGTAAGATCCCAGAAAGACTATCTGGTTGATAGGCTGGAAATGGAAGCATAGTGATATGTTGAGTTGACCAGTACTAATAGATCGAGGATTTAATCATATTTGTTTATTTGATTAGATCATGCACATTATCTAAGTTTTCAGAGAACTATTGATAATTATTATATTTATTGGTGACAATAGCTAAGAGGATACACCTGTTCCCATCCCGAACACAGAAGTTAAGCTCTTAAACGCCGACGATAGTGTATGCGAAAATAGGTAGTTGCCAATATTTTTTTTTTGCAAAAAATTCATTAATATATGAATTTTTTATTTTGAGTAAAATTTATGTAATATTTTAATAAATAGTTGAATTAAACAATTTATATTTGCTATAATATTTTTGGTGATAAGGATGGAATATAAAATAACTACTAGAGATGAAAGAGAAACTATTCAAATTGCTCAAAATTTAGAATCTGAAAAATTTAAAAACATGATTATATGTTTAGATGGTGACTTAGGTAGTGGTAAAACAATTTTTACTAAAGGATTTGCTCAAGCACTTGGTATTGATGAAAATATAACTTCACCAACTTTTAATATAATAAAGGAATATACTTCTGGAGAAATGCCATTGTATCACATGGATGTATATCGTTTGGATGGAAAAATTGACGGTACTGGTATAGAAGATTATTTTAAAAAAAATGGTGTTGTTATTATAGAGTGGGCAGATACAATAAAAAAATATTTGCCTGAAGAACGTTTAGATATAAAAATTAAAGTTATTGATGAAGATACAAGATTGTTTATTTTTACTCCACATGGTAAAGTATATGAAGAAGTTTGTGATGCAGTATTATGAAAATATTTTATCTAGATACCTCATCTAATTTTTTATATACTGCTATTTTAGAAGATGAAGTAGTAATTGCTGAAGATAAAGAAAAACTAGAAAAAGATTTATCGAAATATACGCTGCCAAAAATTAAAGAACTAATATTAAAAAACAATATTTCTTTTGATGATATAGAAAAAATAATCGTCGTAAATGGTCCAGGTTCTTTTACAGGAATTAGAATCGGTTTAACTATAGCAAAAACTTTAGCTTGGGCAAAGAATATTCCAATTATTCAAATATCTAGTTTGGAAGCAATGGCATTATCAAATAACATGGAAAATATTGATTACATTGTTCCAATAATTGATGCTAGGCGTGGATTTGTTTTTTCTACAATTTATGATAACAATAAAAAAGAATTTATACTTAAAGAGCAATATATAAACTTAACTACTCTAGATGCTGCACTAGACAGTATTGTGGGGAATATTTTATTTATAACAAATGATGACATAAAAACGAAATATATAAGAACTATTTATGAACCAAATATTTCTAAAATTGTTAAAATAACAAAAAATAGGCAAACAATTAATCCTCATGATGTTGACGCTAATTATTTGAAATTGACAGAGGCAGAAGAAAAATATGATAATTGATTTAACAATAAGTAATCTTGATTTGATTAATAAACTAGAAAAACAATTTCCATATTTTTTTTTATCTGAGAACCAAATAATTAATGATATTGGTTACAATGTATTTAGTAAATACTTTATTTATGTTGAAGAAAGTAATATAATAGGATTTGTAAATTATTTTGATATATACGATAGATTTGAAATTGCTAATATATTTGTTGAAGATATTTATCGTAATAAGAAAATTGGCTCTAAAATGCTTGAACATTTAATAATGCTAGGAGAAAAAAAGAACATAAAAAATATTACTCTTGAAGTAAAAAAAGATAATTTTGCAGCTATAAATTTATATAAAAAATATTATTTTGAAATAGTAGCAATAAGAAAGCAATATTATCAAGGAATAGATGGATTATTAATGGAAAGAAAGATGATGTAAATGAAAGATACTTACATATTAGCTATTGAAAGTAGTTGTGATGAAACTAGTTGTGCTATTGTAAAAAATGGTCACGAAGATATTTCAACGGTTATATTATCACAGATTGATATACATACAAATTTTGGTGGTGTAGTTCCAGAAATTGCAAGTCGTCAACACATAAAACATATAACTAGAGTAATTGAAGAATGCTTAAAAAAAGCTAATATGAAAATTGAAAATATTGATGCAATTGCTGTTACATATGGACCTGGTTTAATTGGATCATTGTTAGTAGGATTAGAAGCAGCTAAGACTTTAGCCCTTATTTATAATAAACCATTAATTCCAGTAAATCATATAGCAGGCCATATATATGCTAACAATATAGAAAAGAAAATGGAATATCCATTAATTGCATTAGTAATTAGTGGTGGACATACTGAATTAATTCTTATGAAAAGTGAATATGAATTCAAAAAAATTGGTGGAACTCTAGATGATGCAGTTGGTGAAACTTATGACAAAGTTGCAAGAGTAATTGGTGTTGGATATCCAGGCGGACCAGTAATCGACAAACTTTCTTCTTTTGGAACACATGAGTATGATTTACCAATACCTTTAAATGATAATAGTTATAATTTTAGTTTTAGTGGCTTAAAAAGTGCTGTAATTAATTTAGCACATAAAATGGAACAAAGAAATGAAAAACTAAACAAAGAAAACTTAGCTAAATCATTTCAAGATGTCATAGTAGAATCTATTACAAAAAAGACAATTAAAGCATTAAAGGATAAAAATGTAAAAAGATTAATTTTAGCTGGTGGAGTAGCTGCTAATCAAGGTATTAGAAATAAACTAGAAGAAATTTGTAAAAAAGAAAATATTGAGTATAATTTCCCTAATATTAAATATTGTACAGATAATGCTACAATGATTGGAGCAGCAGCATACTATGCATATAAGAAAGGAATAACAGCGACAATAGATTTAAATGCAGTTTCAAACGAAGAATTATAGGAGGAATTTTTATGAGTGAAAAGGAAAATTTAAAAAAAAGAATTAACATAAAAAATAAAAAAGATGCGATAAAAAAATTATCTCAGACTACTAAAAAAACAAAACAAAGTAAAAAAACACTTTCCAATAAAAAAGTAATCACTCATGAAAATAAAAAAACAAGTTCTAAAAGTATAAAAGATAAAAAAGAAAATGTCATTTTACATAATACGGAAATTGATAAAAAAAATACTAATAAACAAAAAACAGATTCTAAAAACACAACGAAAAATAAAAAAGTAGAAAATTCAAAAAATAATATAAAGACAATTGTTAAAAAAGAAAACAATGAAAATATAAGACAAAATAAAATAAAAAAAATTTCCAATAATATAGGAAATAAATTAAAAGATAAAATTTTTGAAGAACTAAAAGATGAAGATTTAAAAAAAACAACAAAAAATAATAAGAAAACAACAAAAAAGTCAAAACTAATAATATTTTTATTTATCTGTATAGTGATTATTGGCATTGTTATATTTGTTAAAAACTTTAATGTGATTGAAGAAAAATTAAAAAATTACAAAGAGTTTTTTATTGGTGAAAAAGTAATACTTCCTGATAATTCTATTTGGTACGTAGTAGAAAATAGTAGTAGTAATATAAAAACAGTAAAACTTTTAAAAGAAACACAAATAGATATAAATAATGATGGTAAAATTAATGATAATGACAAAATGAAATTCTATAATAAAAATGAATATATTTTTGATTCAAATGATAAAGCAAGCATTGCCTATTATCTTAATAATGAATATAAAAAATCAATAAATGAAAAAATAGATGGTATTGAATCAGTATCTTTATTAACATCAAAAGAATATGTTAACATAAGAGAAAAAATGGGGTATGATTATGAATGGACTACAGGAAATTGGTTAGCTAGCAATTCATTAGGAACTTGGTGGTTAGATTCATCACAAAATGAAAAAATTTATGTTGTAAACACAATTGGAAGTTATAAACTTTCCAATGCAGCAGAAACAAATTATGTAAGGCCAGTTATTACTATAAATAAAGAAAGCTTACAATAAAAGAGTTTTAGTAATTTAAAACTCTTTTTTAAAATTTAAATTTAGGGTATTTATTTTTTCTTTTCCAATTTAAACCAGTTGAATAAGACAGATTAAACTTTGACATGTCTATTGGTTTATTTTTTTCAAAATATAAAGTAACATCATAAATTAAATTGTAACATTTTTCTATTGCAATGTTATATAATTCATCAAAAGAAAAACTATATTTTTTTGTAGTATCATAAGGATATAACCAACTTTTATTTGAATTGTTTAAATAATAATCAGTATTTTTATAATTGTAAGAATATGATAAAAATTTGGAATTTAATATTGTCTTTGGACTTATAATGTCAAAAAATTTGTAACATAATATTTTATAGTTGTAGGGGTCGTATCTTAAATATTTAAATGCAAGTCTCATATCGTTGATACTTTTTAGATAATCCTTAGAAAAATTTTTATAATTAAAAACTTCCAAAAAAGTCTTATTCATAATTGCTTTTAATTCAATTGAAAAATTTTTAATTTTGAAAATATCTTTGTAAATCTTATGTTTTTTGTTATCAAATCCCTTTTTATTTAACATATAAATATCTAAAAAAGTTTCCATTTCATGGTGCTTTGCATTGTATTTATAAGTTTCTTTTCTTTTTTTATCAAATATTCCACAATTATATTCTACATAAGGGTGAATAGTAGAATCTAAAACATAATGTGTAATTAATCCGTAGACAAAAGTCATAACGATAATATTTTTTTCTAATCCATAATCTTTAATGTTTTTAAGTAAACTATCAAAAAATACATCACATTTATTGTGATGAAAAAAACCTGCAAAATCACGTTTCTTTTTACTTTCTTTTTTTAATGGAAAATAAATGTCAAAAAAGTTAAAAGAATCCATACTTTGAGCAAATATTGCTAAATAGCTACTATCAAAATTAATTTCTTTCTCTTCTTTTAATTTATTCATAACATCGTTAGCAAAAAAATAATGCGTAACTGTTCCTGCCATATTTACACCTCTTTCACAAAATTATATCATACTTTTCACTAGATTTTCATGTTATTATATTAATATATATGATATACTTATTTATGGTGATACTATGAAAGATAAGCAGTTCAAAAATTTAGATGAACAAGTAGAAATATTTAAGTATAAGGGGTTAATAATAAATGATGAAAAATACGCTAAGGAAGTGTTACTAAGAGAAAATTATTTTTTCTTAAGTGGATACAGGCATTTATTTATGAATCCAGAAAATCCTAAATTTTATTTAGAAGGTACAACTTTTGAAGAACTTTATAGCCTATTTCTTTTTGATAGACAATTTAGGAATATTATATTTAAAAATCTGTTAATTGTCGAAAATAATGCTAAATCTATATTTTCTTATCAGCTTTCTAAGAAATATGGATATAAAGAAAATGATTATTTAAAACCGAGTAATTTTGATATGTCACCAGATAAAAGTAGGCAAGTAAATGATTTAATTAAAAAGATGAAAAGACAAGTTAGAGTAAATGGATCACAACATACTGCTACAGCTCATTATATAAGTAATTATGGATATATTCCTTTATGGGTTTTAGTAAAAGTTTTATCTTTTGGTATTATTAGTGAGTTTTATTCCATATTAAAAATGGATGATAGGGTTTCTATTGCTAAAATTTATAATATAAATGTAGAAGATTTAACTAATTATTTATCTTTACTTGCAAATTATAGGAATGTATGTGCACACGAAGATATTCTTTACGAAAATAAAACACAAAGGGAAATTAATAATACTGTTTATCATGCTTTATTGGGAATAAAAAAAATAGACAATGAATATGTACAAGGGAAAAATGATTTATTTGCTTTATTAATAATATTGAGACAATTACTTAGAAATGAAGATGTAAAAAATTTAATATTAGAAATTGATAGGGCACTTGAAAATTTAAAACTTAATTTGCATACGATTCCTATGGAAAAAGTATTGGATAGAATGGGGTTTCCTTATAATTGGAAGGAAATTGCTAATATAGAAAAGAGGTAATGTTATTTGAAAAATAAAATTTTAATTTTTGTAATTGTTTTTGTAGCATTTATATCTGGTGGTGGAATGATGTATCTTTTTGTAGGAGATCCTTTTGCCACTACTAATAATTCGTCAAATGCTAGTACTAATTACAATAGCTGTAGTAATTGTATGAGTGGAACAATGGTTGTTAACAATGGTGGTATAACTCAATCTGTTAATAAGGTTTATGATGCTGTTGTAATGGTAAAAAACTATCAAAAAAACACATTAACAGGTTCTGGTAGTGGATTTATCTATAAAAAAGATGATAAATATGGATACATAATGACTAACCAACACGTAGTAGAAGATGCTACAACAGTAAAAGTAACTTTAGCTAGCGGTGAAACAATTGATGCAAATTTACTAGGTGGAGATGAGTACTTAGATATAGCGATTGTAAGAATTCCAGTTTCTAAAGTTATATCTGTAGCAACTATCGGAACAACAGAAAATTTAAGTTTAGGTGATACTGTATTTACAATTGGTACTCCTGTTGGAGAGAACTATTTTAATTCTGTAACTGGCGGATATATATCAGGATTAGACAGAAAAGTAACTGTTAGTGTTCAAGCAAATTCTGATTGGGTACAAGAAGTAATTCAAATTGATGCAGCCATAAATCCTGGAAATAGTGGAGGACCACTTGTTAATTTTAACGGAGAAATAATTGGAGTAACATCGCTTAAATTAGTAGATTCGACAATTGAAGGTATGGGATTTGCTATTAAAATTGAAGATGCAATGAAGCATGTAGAAGATTTAGAAAATGGTAAAAAGATTGAAAGACCATTATTAGGCATAACTCACATAAATGCTACTGAAACATATACATTAAGACAATATGGAATATCACTTGATTCTGATATAACATCTGGAATAGTTGTATTATCTGTCGAAGAAGGCTCAGCTGCTGATAAAGCTGGATTGAAGAAAGGTGATGTAGTAATTGGTTTAAATAATGATGAAGTAACTAATACAGCATATCTAAAGTATTTATTGTATAAATATAGTGTTGGTGATGAAATTAAAATTACTTATATAAGAGATAATGAAACAAAAACAGCAACCGTGACATTGACAGACGCAGCAGATTAGTTATATTATATAGTTAAACTTCAATAGAAAAGATGTGAACATATGAAACTTAAAAAGAATTCATTTATCCAAGGAGCATTTATTGCAACACTTGGAATAGTTATCAGTAAAATATTAGGAATTATTTACGTAATTCCTTTTTATGCTATTATAGGTGATCAAGGTGGAGCGTTATATGGTTATGCTTATAATATTTATTCAATATTTTTAGGGATATCACAAGCAGGATTACCACTTGCTATGAGTAAGTTAATAAGTGAATATAATACTCTAGGTTATTATGAGACTAAAGAAAAAATATATAAAGTTGGGAAAACTTTTTTAAACATTTTAGGTGTAATATGTTTTCTAATATTATTTATATTTGCACCACAAATTGCAGATTTGATAATTGGCGGCGTTACTGATGGAAACTCACCAGAAGATATTATTTTTGTTATAAGGATAATTTCAACAGCAATATTAGTTGTACCAATTTTAAGCGTTTCAAGAGGATATTTACAAGGACATAAATTTATAACGCCTACTCCAGTAAGTCAAATAATTGAACAAATAGTAAGAGTATTAATAATAGTAATAGGTAGCTATTTAATGTTAAGGGTTTTTAATTTTCCACTTAGAACAGCAGTTGGATGTGCTGTATTTGCAGCTACTGTTGGAGCAATATGTTCATATCTATATATATATGTAAAAATTAAGAAAAATAAAGAACAATTTAATGTAAAAAGTATAAAAAAAGAACCAAATTTAAGTACAAAAAAAATATTAAAAATGTTAATAATCTATGCTATTCCTTTTGTAATGATTGACTTATTTCGTTCTATTTATAATTCAGTTGATGTTATAACTCTTGTAAAATCATTAGTAAATAATTTTGGGTATCATACAAAAGATGCAGAAACAGTAATGAGTGTTATTTCAACATGGGGATTAAAATTAAATATGATAATAATATCAGTTGTATCAGGAATTATGACAAGTTTAATTCCAAATCTTACAAGCAGTTTTGTAAGTGGAGATATGAAAGATGTCAATAGGAAAATAAATCAAACTTTACAGATAATTCTATGTATATCTTTACCTATGACAATTGGATTAAGTTTTATAACAACTCCAGTATGGAATGTATTCTATGGTTCATCAACGTATGGTGAAATAACTTATAGGTATCTTGTCTTTGTTGCTTTTGCTACTACTTTATTTACAGCTACGACAACAACAATGCAATTATTAAAAGAATATAAAATGGTATTTTTTACACTTATAATAGGTCTTCTTATAAAAAGTGCTTTAAATATTCCATTAATGTATTTATTTAATAATTTAGGAATTTATCCATTTTATGGTGCAATAACAGCTACAATATTAGGTTTTGTAACTTCTGCAATAATATCTACGATACATATAAAAAGGAAATTTAATATAGATTATAAAACAACTATGCTAGAAGCAAAAAATATAATATTTGGTGTTATTTTAATGTTAGCAGTAATGTTTGCAACAACATACATAATTCCATTAAAAGTAGAAGGAAGACTATTATCATTTGTCATTGCCGTAATATATGCCTTAATAGGTGGTACAGTATATCTTATATATACATATAAAACTAAAACTTTAGAGAATGTTTTTGGGAAAAAGTTCTTAAATAAAATTACTAGTAAATTAAAAATAGTAAAACAATAAGGAGAGCAAAATATGAAATTTAAAGTAATTACTGAAAACGAATTTAGTGAATTTTCAAGTAAGCATGAATATGAAAGCTTTATGCAAACAGTAGAACTTGGAAATTTAAAAAAAGAGTTAGGTAATGTAGTTTATTATGTAGGTGTGTCAAAAAGTAATAAAATTGTAGCAGCAACACTATTATTGGAAGAAAAAACTATATTTGACAAAAAAACGTTTTATGCACCACGAGGCTTTTTAATTGATTATAATGATATAGAAGTTTTAAGTTTTTTTACTTCAGAATTAAAAAAATTTATTAAAGAAAAAAAAGGATTCATGCTAACAATTGATCCTAATGTAATATACAGAGTAAGAACAAGTGATGGTGAACTTATCGATAATGATAAAGTTAAAAATGATTTAGCAATAAGTAATTTAAAATCTCTTGGTTATAAACATTTTGGTTTTAATAAGTATTTGGAAACAATTCAAGTTCGTTGGGGTTATAGATTACAATTAGATAAACCATACGAAGAAATTAAAGAGCATTTTTCTAAAAGTACTAGAAAAAATATAGATTCTTGTTATAAGAAAGGTTTACTTGTTAGAAAAGGAAAAATAGAAGATTTGCCAACAATGGAAGAAATCTTTGAAAGTACTTCTAGAAGAAAAGATTTTTTCTTTCGAAGTTTAGAATATTATCAAAAAATGTACAAACATATGAAAGATTTAATGACAATTTATATTGCTTATTTAGATCCCAACGTATATTTGGAAAATACAAAGAAACTATTAGAAGAAGAAAAACAAAAAAATATAGAAATTGATAAAAAAATTAAATCTAATTGTGTGGGAACAAAATTATTAACTCAAAAAGAAACTTCAGATAAACTGTTATTAAAGTATGAAGAAGAATTAGTTAAAGCAAAAAAATTTAAAAAAGATTATCCAAATGGTAAAGATATAGCAGTTTTATTATCAATGAAATCAGGCAATGAATACTTGACTTTGTCTAGTGGAACATTAGAAGAATATAAAAACTTTACACCTAAATATGCATTATATGATTATCATATAAAAGATGCTTATAAAATGGGGTATAAATATGTAAACTTTTATGGAATAACAGGCGACTTTGAAAAAGGAAATAAATATTATGGTATTTATGAATTTAAAAAAGGATTTAATGGTAATGTTATTGAATTAATAGGACAATTTTCATTAAAAATAACTAATTTCTATGATGTTTACATGACAATGAAAAAAATAAAAAATAAGATAAAAAAAAGAAGGGGCTGTCTCAAAATTAAGTGATTGATTTTGTATCAGTCTCTTTTTTTTGTAATAAAAAAATATAATAAAAAAG
>CALVZC010000032.1 GCA_944372425.1 uncultured Bacilli bacterium | reverse complement strand
AATATCACATTTGAAGCAAAAGATATTTACTCTTATCTATATACAGAAGGCTTTGATAGAACAATAGCTAATGTAAATATTGGCAGGATACAAGGACAAATTAAGGGTTTAAAGAATGTCGCATTTAGAAAGAACTTACAACTATTAGAAAAACACAAATATATTACTTTCAAAGAATACGACAGAGGATTATACGAATACACAATTTGCTAGAATAGACAAAATCGCTAGTAAATAAGGTACAATAAATGTTCGGAGATTTATGATAGTACCTAGCCAAAAGGCTAAACTGCTTCAATCCTAGAGACAGGATTTAAAATAAAGTCTCAGGGATACTATTACCTTTTTTTCAGTTATATCAGTATGACTTGTAGAAAATTTTACAAGTTTTTTTGTGTTTAAAAATCAAGGAAAGGAGAATGATATATGAATAACGATATTAATAATTTAAAATATGTGGAAGTTCCTATGATTGTTTTATTAGATAATGATATATCTTCCACATCAAAGCTATTAATGGGATTAATTACTACTTTAACTATGAAAGAAGGATTTTGTTATGCTAGTAATAAATATTTAAGTAATCTTCTAAAAGTATCAAGAAGAACAATTACAAGTTGCATTTCATCTCTTAAAAGAAAAAATTATATTAAAGTAGAAAATGATCCTAATATGAGAAAAATTTATTTAGCAAATTTCTTCTAATATAAGTAGCAATATATTACTATTGTGTATAGCAAGATGTTTCTAACAGAATAAATAATATTAATAAATAATTATAATAAATAAAATAATTTAAAATTCATTTAAATAATTAAAAAGAAAGGACTGATATATGAATGTAGATTTAAATGAAATAATTATCTCTGGTAATATAACTAATATTACAGACAATAATCAAGATTATATTAAATTTGGTTTAAAAACAATTAAATATAATAAGAGTTATGTTTATTCAAGTTTAAATATTAATAGGAATCTTTATACAACTTATAAAGATTTTTTTGTTAAGGAAAAAAAGGTGTTTATAAAGGGTTATCTCAATTCTTATTCTACAAGTAATAATATACAACTTTTTATAACTGTTACAGATATATCTGATAATAAAGAAGATATATTAAACGGAAGGAAATCTCCCCATATTAGATATGACCCAGATGGAGTTATGGTATGGAATGGGAAAAGATGCGAAAGCGAAGAACCTTCCGAAGAAGAATCCAAAGAAATGGAAGAATTATTGAAAGATTTTAGATAGTAGGTGTTAATTATGAAATATTAGAAAGGTGCGTGATAATTATGATAAAAAGTAATTTTAATAAAAGTTTATGCATAAAATTGGAGTGTGGAGGTATATAAATGTATGAAACACTAGAGTTTTATGATAGTAATGGTTTTGATTTAAAAGAAGTTTTAAAGAGTTGTATATATAAATATTATATTGCTAATAAGAATTTAGATATTAGTTCTAAAAAAGTATTTAAAACGGACAAAAAAAATAGTATAATTAAATCAACTAATAAAGTGAAAGTGTTGTCTAGTGAAAGGAGTTAAAAGTGTATAATAGAAATAGGTATGCAATAGACAATACAATATTTAAAATAGCCATTTATATAAGACTATCTCGTGAAGATGGTGATGATTTAGAATCAGAAAGTGTTACCAATCAACGAAGTTTATTAATTGGTTATTTAAAAGCACAAGCATTAGTTGCAGTTGATATATATGTTGATGATGGTTATACAGGTACAAATTTTGAACGTCCAGAATTTAAAAGAATGCTACAAGACATTGAAAATGGAAAAATAAATATGGTTATAACAAAAGATTTATCAAGACTTGGAAGAGACCATGTAATGACTGGTTATTATGTTGAAACCTTTTTTCCAGAAAATGATGTTAGATATATAGCTGTAAATGATGATATAGATACTTTTTTTGAAACTAGTGGTAGTGATATGATGCCATTTAAATTAAGTATGAACGATATGTATGCAAAAGATATTTCTAAAAAAGTTCGTTCTAACTTACTTCAAATGAAAAAAGATGGTAAGTTTTGTGGGAGTTCTGCTCCTTATGGTTATATGAGAGACCCAAATAATAAACATCAGTTAGTTCCTGACCCAGAGACTGCCCCAGTTGTAAAAAGAATATTTGATTTATATGTTGCAGGTTATGGTAGTTCACAAATTGCCGAAATACTAACAAGAGAAGAATTACCAACACCAGTAATGTATAAATACTCTGGTTCAAAATTAAGTAAATTTGACCATCCTGAAATATGGAAACACACATCTGTTAGCAATATTATAAAAAATAGAGTTTATATTGGAGATTTAATTCAACACAGATTTCAAAAAGTTAGTTATAAGGTTAAAAAGAGAAAAAGTTTACCTGAAAGCGAATGGTGTATAAAAGAAAATGCGCATGAAGCACTTGTAGATAAAAAAACTTTTGAAATAGCACAAAGTATTAAAGATTCTTCTAATACTTATAATCCCGAACGAAGAAATGTTGAGTATGTATTATCTGATTTAGTTTATTGCAAAGATTGTGGTGCTAGAATGAGTATTAATTATGATAAAAAAAGAGATAGAATTACAATGAATTGTAATAACTATCGTAAGTTTAGTAAATATGATATATGTTTTTCTCACTATATTAATTATACTAAATTAGAAAATACTGTTTATGATAAATTAAGCACTATGGCAAATAAATATATTGAAGATAAAGAAGAATTTGAGAATATAATTAAAAATGAGTATGTTGATCCAAAAGTAGAAAAATTAAAGAAGATAGATGAATTAAGTCATACAATAGAAGATTTAAAGAGAAAACAAGACTCTTTATATGATGATAAGTTTAACAATATAATAAGTGTAGAAACTTATCAAAGACTATTTAATGCTACTGAAGAAGATATAAAAACTGCAAATAACAAATTAAAAGTATTACAAAATGAAATTTCTAGTATTGAGGAAGATTCCTCTTGTTATGTAGAATATTTAGATATTATTAAAAACTTTTTAGATATGAAAAATCCAACAAAAGAAATTATGAATAGATTAATAGATAAGATATATGTAACAAAAGATAAGAAACTAGAAATTCATTATAGAATTAAAAAAAGTGAAGTATTAGTGTAAGAAAATGATACATTGCTTGATAGCAATTTTTAAAAATATCAAGGGGTATCACGAAAACAGGTCATACTGGTATGACGATGCAATTCCTTTTGTCGAAGCTGCTGAATTAGGGACTGAAAAAGTAATAAAAGAGCATTCAACTATAGGTATTGTTATAGCAACAGATGGTTCGATTGGAGAATTTGAACGTTCTGATTATATTGAAGCAGAAAGTAGAGTTATAAATGAATTAAAAGAAATTGGAAAACCATTTATTGTTGTTTTAAATTCTACTCATCCAATGTTGCCAGAAACAGAAAAAATAGCAGAAAATCTGAGGGAAGAATATAATGTACCAGTAATTCCAATGAATATTGATACGATGAATGAAAAAGACATATATAATATTTTAAGAGAAGCATTATATGAATTTCCTATATTAGAAGTTAAAGTAAATATGCCAGAATGGATTGCAATATTAAGTCCTAATAACAAAGTTAAGAAAAGTTATATTGAATCTATAAGAAGTAGTGTTAAAGAGGTAGATAAATTGAAAGATATTGAAAATATAACTAAAGGATTTTTGGACAATGAAAATATATTAAAGGCATATCTTAGTGAAGTTGATCCTTCTACTGGTATTGTAACAATTAATTTAGAGGCACCTAATGAATTATATAACGAAGTATTGAAAGAAATAATTAAAATAGATGTAAAAAATAAAGCAGAGTTATTATCTCTATTTCAAGAATACAATGAAGCTAAAACAGAATACGATCAAATAAAATATGCTTTGAAAATGGTAAAACAAACAGGGTATGGTGTTGCTTCACCAACATTGAAAGATATGAAATTAGATACTCCAGAAATTATTAAGCAAGGAAGTAGATATGGTATAAAGCTAAAAGCAGTTGCTCCGTCTATTCATATGATAAGGGTAGATGTTAATTCAACTTTTGAACCAATAATAGGTAGTGAACTTCAAAGTAAAGAATTAATAGATTATTTAATGAAAGATTATGAAAATGATCCCAAAAATATTTGGAAGAGTGAAATTTTTGGTAGAAGTTTAGATGTTATTGTGCAAGAAGGAATTCAATCGAAGATTTCATTAATGCCAGATAACATAAGATATAAGCTAAGTCAAACGTTGACAAAAATAGTTAATAAAGGTTCAAATAATTTAATTGCAATTGTTATATAATATTTTTGTGTAAATATAGTTAAAAAAGTATATAAAACATTGATTTTAGTTATAAAATATGATATTTTGTATATGTAAGCATATTGTGCTTAAAAGGATGGAGGTAATAAAATGAAAAAAGCAGAATTAGTAGAAGCAGTAGCAGAAAAGACTGGTTTAACTAAAGCAGATGCAACACGTGCTATCGATGCTGTATTTGAAACCATTTCAAAAGCTTTAGAAAAAGGGGAAAAAGTACCAGTAGCTGGATTTGGAACTTTTGCAATTTCTCAAAGAAAAGCAAGAGAAGGACGTAATCCTCAAACAGGTGAAAAAGTTAAAATCGCTGCAAGAAAAGCTGTAACATTTAAAGCTGGAACAGCATTAAAAGAAGCAGTAAATTAATTATAAGTAAGAGAAAAGTCAATCTTTTCTTTTTTTTTTGCAAAAAATGTAGAATATAACATCTTTAGTTTTTTTAATATTTTTGATATAATATAAAATGGTGATAAATACATGCTTGAAATAGCTTTAAAAGTTTTATCTGAAATAGAGAACAAAGGTTTTTCTGCTTACATTGTAGGAGGATTTGTTAGAGATTATCTACTAGGAATTGTGTCAAAAGATGTTGATATAGCAACAAACGCTACTCCAAAAGATATTATGAATATTTTTGATGATGGAGTATTGCCTAGCGTTGAGTATGGTGCAGTAACTTTGTATGTTAAAAATTCTCGTTTTGAGGTAACAACATTTAGAAAAGAAATTAGATATATAAATAATCGTAAGCCAATAGAAATAGAATATATAAATGATTTACTAGAAGATCTTAAACGAAGAGATTTTAGAATGAATACTTTGTGTATTGATAAAAATGGCAAAATAATCGACTTATTAAATGGAAAAGAAGATATTAATAATAAAATAATTAATACAGTAGGAGATAGCAATTTTAAGTTTTCTCAAGATTCACTTAGAATGTTAAGAGCTATAAGATTTGCTTCTAATTTAAATTTTAAATTAAGTGATGATATTAAAAACGCAATACTATTAAATAAAAAATCTTTAAGACAATTATCTTACACTAGAAAAAAGCAAGAATTAGATAAAATATTTACTAGTTCAAATTCTCAATATGGTGTAGATTTATTATTAGAATTAGAAATGGATAAAGAATTAGAAATATATAATTTGAAAGATATAAAATTAAAAAGTGACATTATAGGTATTTGGGCATCACTAGATATATCAGATAAATATCCATTTAATAGTAATGAAAAGCAGATTATTAAAGATGTGAAAGAGGTTGTAAAATCTTCAATAAGTAATGTTACATTATATAAATATGGTTTGTATGTAAATCAGGTAGCAGCTGACATACTTGGAATTGATAGAACTTTGGTATCTAAAATGTATGATAATTTACCAATTAATTCTAGAAAATCAATAAAAATAACTAGTCAAACAATAATGGATATTTTGAATAAAAAAGCAGGCTCATATTTTAAAGATATTTATAATGATTTAGAAGAAAAAATATTAAATGGTAAATTACAAAATGATGAAAATAAGTTACAAGAATATGTTTTAGAAAAATATAGTTAGGTAGGGTTTATGAAATTTGGAAAAATATTAGAAATGGTAAAAGAAAATAACATTGTAATACCTATGTATTTATATAAAATGTTTCCTAAACTTGAAATAAATTTAGAAACATTTCTTTTCTTAATGTACTTAAATGGAAAAGGACAAGATTTAGCTTTTGATGTTAAAAGATTATCAGAAGAATTTTTTTGCGATATAAAAAAAGTTATGGAATATATTTCAATACTACAAGAAAAAAAATTGATGGAATTAAAAGTTGTTAAAAATGATAAAAATATAATAGAAGAATATATTTCATTAGATTTATTTTATGAGAAGGTTGCTATGAATATTATAGAAGAAATTAATAATGAAAAAGAAGATACAACTAACATTTTTGAAATTTTAGAAAGTGAATTAGGTAAACAACTTTCTCCAATTGAATATGAAATAGTTAAAGCATGGAAAACTAGTAACTATAGTGATGAAATTATAAAAGAAGCAATAAAAGAAGCAGTTTATAATGGTGTAGCAAATCTTCGATATATTGATAAAATTCTTTATGAATGGGCTAAAAAAAATATTAAGACAAAAGAAGATGTTGAAAAAAATAAGAAACAGTTTAGAGAAAAAGAAAAAAATAAAAAAGTAGATGTTTTTGATTATGATTGGATGGAAGACGGAAATGATTGATAAAATAGAAGAATATTTAGATGAATTATATCCCAATCCTAAGTGTGAATTAAACTATAATAAAGATTACGAATTGTTAATAGCAGTAATGTTAAGTGCCCAAACTACTGATAAAAGAGTAAATGGTGTTACTGAGATACTATTTAAAAAATACGATACCTTGGAAAAATTAGCTAATGCTAAAATAGAAGATTTAAAGAATATAATTAGGCCTATAGGAACTTTTAATAAAAAAAGTATTTTTATCAAAGAAATAGCATCTTATCTAATAAAAAATTTTAATGGTGTCGTTCCCAGTGAAAGAAAAGAGCTAGAAAAAATTCCTGGTGTAGGAAGAAAGACAGCAAATGTCGTTTTAAGTAATTTATTTAATTATCCAGCTATTGCAGTAGACACGCATGTAGCAAGGGTCAGTAAAAGATTAAATTTTGCTAAAACAAATGATGATGTTATAACAATTGAGAAAAAGTTAATGAAAAAATTTAAAAAAGATGTTTGGAGTAAAAGACATCATCAATTAGTATTATTTGGAAGGTATCAATGTAAGGCAATTAAACCAGATTGTAATGTTTGCAAATTGAAGGATACATGTAAATATAATAAAGATTTATTATACATAAAGACAAAATAAATAAAGATTATTCATATAATTTAAAGGTGAGAAATATGAATAATCTTTTTTTAAGTTTCATTATAACAACTATTGCCGGATTATCAACAATGTTAGGAACACTATCTATTTTTTTAAAATATGAAAAGAAAATAAAAATAATTTCTTTTAGTCTTATTTTTTCTTCTAGTGTTATGATATTTATTTCTATATTTGATTTAATACCTAATTCTTTTAAGTATCTGTTTAACTTTTATGAACTTATTCCTAGCATAATAATTATCTTAATTTTTATATTTTTTGGTTTTTTATTTATCTACTTTATAAAGCATATAATAACGATTGAAGAAGGTCTTTATAAAGTAGGTATTATTTCTATGATTGCTTTAATAATACATAATATACCAGAAGGAATAATTACTTTTTTAACGACTACGAAGGATTTTAGACTTGGACTTTCTTTAAGTTTATCTATTGCTTTACATAATATACCTGAAGGAATAAGTATTTTTGTTCCTTTATATTTTAGTAGTAGAAATAAAAAGAAAGCTATTTTTTATACTTTTATAGCTGGATTTTCAGAAGTGTTTGGTGCTTTTATAGCTTGGCTTTTTTTGTCTAAATTAGTTAACGATTACTTTTTTTCTTTTTCTTTTGCCGTTACAGCTGGAATAATGCTTTATATTGCTTGTTATGAGTTAATACCTAGTGCGTTAAAATTATGTAATAGGAAACTTTTAATATTATACTTTATTTTAGGAATAATTATTATGACATTAAGTAAATTATTAATATAAAAAAAGCTCAAATTAATTGAGCTATTTTACTACTTTAATTGTCCTTTTTATAGTTGTTGCAAATGATTCGTAATTTACTAAATAAGTTATTGTGAATACATCTTCCTCCATTGTAGAGATATTAGCAATTGTTTCGTTATTTTTATTAGTTATTGAAATGCTAATTGATGCTTTTACTGATACTCCATCTTTAGTAACATCAATGTCACCTATTGCGATATTTGCATCATAATCATCTAAAGTTGCTCCTACCTGATACGTTTTTTCAGAAGGCACAAGTAGCTTTACTTCATATCTACTTGGATCTTCGTATTCTAATTTATAAGTTATACCAATACTATCGTTATTTTGACTATCTTTGTAACCAGTTACTACTTTGTAAGTGCCATTAGGGTTAATAACATCAGATATTTTGTAAGTAGATTCTGTTGTAAATCCTATATAAGTATCATCTTTATAAATTTTATAACCTAAATCACCAAATTCTGTAATTATATCATTAGGTGTTGCTATTTTATTCCATGAAAGGACGATTGTTAAGTCTGATGGTTCATAAGTAACATTAAGACCAGTAGCATTTTCTAATTTTTGATATACTGTTGACACTTCAGTAGGCTCAGTTCCTTTTTTAAAATATTCGTAAACAATTTTATCCTCTGGTGTATATTGGCTTGCTAGCTTTGGTGCAGCTGTTGGATCACTACTTAATTCAACACCAACTTTAATTACGCTATTAGGAACAGTAAAGTCTGACCCATCTTTTTTAAATATTTTAGAACCAATTGCTGACCATAACCCTTTTCTTTGCGTGTATGCTGTGGTAGCCGTAGTCCAATATTCACTGCTTATAGGTTCATATCCATACCACAATCCCATTGCAATATTTGGATCATATCCAACAATCCAAGCATCATTAATGGCAGAATTAGGTAATCCAAATGTATAAAGAGTAGAAGCATTATAATTTGTTGTTCCAGTTTTAGCTGCAATGTTTACACCGTTAATTTTAGCTGCTCCACTAAGACCACTATTTACAGCTGTTTTTAAAACATCAGTAATCATAAAAGCAGTTGAGTCACTCATAACTTGTTTTTTTTCAGATTCGTATGTAATTACTTCACCAGTATCTCTAAATACTATTTTGTTGATTGTATAAGGCTCATAATAGTAACCACCATTTGCAAAAGCTGCATAAGCTGCTGCCATTTCAAGAGGATTAGAACCATTAAATGAACCTATTGAATATGCCTCGTGTAAATAATGTGTATTTATTGATTCTTGCTCAAAGGTTATTCCTAAGGATGAGGCAAAATCATATATTTTGCTATTATCGTTAGCTTGGAAAGCTTTTAAAGCAGGAATGTTTCTAGACTGAGCAAGAGCAGTTCTAAGAGTAATAACTCCCATATAAGTTCTATCTGAATTTCTAATTTCTTGACCGCTAGTATAATAATACTTTGAATCATCAAATAGAGTATATGTTGACCAGTTATTAAATTCCATACCAGGTGCATAATCAAATATTGGTTTAGCGGTAGAACCTATTTGTCGTTTAGTATCAGTAGCATAATTTGTCTTTCTTAATCCATCTTGATTTCGTCCAGCACCAATTGCTAAAATTTTTCCAGAATGAACATCGACAACAGCAACACCTGCTTGAACTACAGGATTTTCCCAATTATATGTTTTTCCACTAAAAACATCATCTATTACTTTTTGATATTCGGAATTCATATTAGTATATACCAACATTGAAGTAGTTGTAGGTAAGACACCATATTTATCATATGCTTCTTCAATTACTGTATTTAAGTAAGAATAATATTGTTGTTCTGATTCAGATGGTGCAAGTAAACTAGATACTGGAATACTATTAGCTAAATCTCTTTCTTCTTTAGAAATATAACCGTGTTTATACATTAAATTTAATACAGTAGAACGTCTTTCAGTAGCAGCTTCTGGATATTTAAATGGATTATATGCTGTCGGTGCTTGGAACATTCCAATTAACAAACTAGCTTCGGCTAAATTTAATTCACTGGCATGTTTTCCAAAATAAGTTTGACTTGCTTGTTCAACACCATAAGCATTGCTACCCAAAAAATGGTTATTTACATAGAATTCAATTATTTCTTGTTTTGAATAATGTTTTTCAATCTTAAATACGGCTAAATATATATCAGTAAATTTACGAACTATCCCTTTAAAACCAGTCGATACATTAGCATTTTCTTTATTATAACTATTTTTTGCAACTTGCATTGTCAAGGTAGAAGCTCCACCAGCATCTGAATTACCTAAAACTTGCTTTATTGAAGCCACTAGAAATCTTGGTGCATCAAAACCATTATGTTGGAAGAATCTTGAATCTTCAGTTGCAATTAAAGCATCTATTAAGACCTCGCTCATTTGGTCATAAGTAATAATTTCACGTTTTTCAGTACCTAATTCAGCTATTTCGACATTTGATGAATCATATACAATAGATGTTTGTGTCATTGTTAAAGCATCTTCATTAAATTCTGGAGCATGTTCAACAACATATGATAGAAACCATGCAGTAACTCCAACTCCAGCAATAGCACACATCAAAATAAATATTGCTAAACAATTAATAGTAATTCTAATCCATTTTTTCTTTTTCTTTTTGCTAAACCAGTTTGAAATAACTAATATTAAAATGATTCCTAATACCAATAAAAAAGTAAAAAGAAAATTCATAAAAATTAATCCCAATATTATTAAAATAACAATAAATACTATTAAATCTTTTACATTTTTTTTCATATGTCTTTTATTATTAACTTGTTTTTTATTTTTTGTCATTTTTTGTACCTCCTAAGATATTGTCAATAATTTTTAGATAATCAAGTCTTGGTAAGTAATTATTTTCTATTAAAAAACCTTTGTCAATAAAGTAATTAAGCGGTATCGATTTTCTAATATTATTGTCAATAAAATAAATTAAATCTTTACCTAATAATAAAAAATTTTTATTCAGTTTATTAAATCTTACTATAATAAAACCAATTCCTTTATTATTAATAACATTTCTTATATGCTCTATTTGATGCTTATGAATATTATCTAATGGAAAAGATGTCTTATTGTTTGTTTCTTTTGCCTCAAAATCTATATATTTGCCATTATATAATCCATTATAGTCAGTAGTAGATGGTTCTTTAAAAAAACCTTCTTTTATTATCATACTATTATTTTTGTATTCAATTTTTGTAACTTGTATTGGTGTTGGTTTTTTGTATATATATGCTTTTTTTATATCTATATAATACTGATTTGTTAAATTTATATCATTTTCTAATCCCATACCACGGTTATCATAACGTGGAGGAATTTTGTTGATAATAGTATTATTTTTAATTCCTTTTGGATAATTCATTAAATCACCTTGCTGAATACTAATAATTATATATACTAATAAATTATACTATATATTCAATTTTTTTTCTACAATTTTAATTAATTCTTTAATTTAAAAAGTAACTTCCCATAAAATCGTATACGGGAAGTTAGTCTTAAAAAGTAAATTTAACATACA